>NZ_DGIC01000002.1:0-290186 GCF_002392975.1 Candidatus Ruminimicrobiellum ovillum | reverse complement strand
TTCTTGCATAACCTAAATTAAAAGTATCGTATCTTGCAAGGGCAGGTGTTCCCAGTGACGACCATGCAAATGATACAGCTCCCCATTCTTCCGAAATAGGATATACCGCACCTAAATAGTTTGCACTTATTTCTACTCCGTCAAGACCTGCGAAAAGTCTTGAACCCATAAGTGTTATTTCTTTTTGTGCACAGTTTGCTATACCTGCAATGTTGTACAAAGGTGCATTAGCATCGTTTGCTACGGCAGTAAATGCTCCGCCCATACCTAATGCTCTTACTCCCCAATAGGTATCTTCAAAGGCAGCATACACCTGTTGGCTCATCGTTACAACTATAGTTAATAATAATACTAACAGTACTTTTTTCAAAAAAAACACCTCGTGTTTTTTAGCTTAAAGGGTGAACGGGTGAATGGCTTAAAGGTTTTAACTGCGAGATCCCGTATCAAGTACGGGATGACAAACTTTTCACCCTTTCACCAACGAATTGTAAAACAATTCGTGTTCACCTTTTCACCTGTAAAAATTGCTGAAAGCAATTTTTACTTAACAAACGCAATCGTTCCGCTGATGAGTTTACCTTTAACTTTTATCTGGTAAACATAAATACCGCTGGATGCATAATCGCCGTTATCTTTCTTACCGTCCCACTTAAATCCTTCCGCATCACCGGAACTGATTTCTTTAACTTTTTTACCGCTTGTATTGTAAATTTTAACACTGTCGCCTTGTTGTAATCCGTTAAACCTGAATACATCTCTGCCTTTAACAACAACTCTCTTTTTCGGCCTGTAACTCTTATCTTCTTCTTTAACTTTTTCAAATATACCGTAATAACCTAAATCCGTTATGTAAGACATAACTGTTTTGTTTTGTAAGTCCGTATCGGATATTGTTATATCTTTCCATTTGTCCGAATCCTGCTTTTTATACTTTAACACAAAATTGTTGGATGTAGGATTAAGACCGTAATAAAAAGTTGCTTTTATCGGCGACAATATTTCTATGTTGTCCGGTATGGAATAAACCTGATACAATGCCGCCATTTGTTCCGTTGACGAAATGTAATCTTCTATCGGTAACTGTTTAATTATTATTTGTGCATCGGTGCTTAAAGCATTCGGAGCAATTTCAAGTTTTGAACTTTCGTACTGTTGGTTACCTGAATTAAATTCCACAACACCGCCGGCAGATGCTGTAACATCTTTTGTTACGGTATCTGTAAGTTCAGCATGTTGAGACTCTGTTCCCGAAGGGAAAGTGACGGTTTTAATAATTGTGCCTTGCTCGTCGCGGAAATCTATAACTATTTGATAATCCACATTTGTGTTAGATTCCAAAAAGTCGGGCAGTTGTATAAAAAATTCTTCGTTATTTTTAATGGTTATTCCTTCACCGGGCGGTTCCTGCTCAACAGAGCCGCCATCGACGGAATAATCTATTCTCGCGGTTGCGGTGGAATCGGTATAGTCGCCGAAATCCACCGATATTTTTGCATTTAATATCTTGTCTATTGACGATACCGTTTCTATTGCCGTGTGAGTTATGGTAGGAACTACCACACTACCACCGAAACTTGCATATGCACCCAATACCTTTAATACTTCTGCATAAAGGCATACAGAACCGCTAAGCAAAACTATTAAAGATAATAAAGCTAAAATTTTCTTTTTCATTTTTTATTCGTAAACTAACTCCGTTACAACATTTGCTTCATACTCTAAACCGCCTATTGCATTAGAACAATCCGCTGCAAAATATATTTTGGGCTTCCTTTCATAGTAATCTGCAAAACTTTGATATGCCCATGTTTCACCGGTATATAGAAAAAGATGACAACCTTGCAAACTCCAAGCAATAGTATTAGGTAAATCTAAACCTGTATCAGTTATATCGAAAAATTTTGCCCAAGGCCATGCCCAAGCAACACCATTAGCATCAGGGGTTGTTTTACCGCTGTCATACAGCCATCCCCAAGAATCTTCTTTTATTTGAAAAGTTGCATCACTGTTAGGCAACAAATCTCTGCTTATTCGCCAAGCCATAGGTAAAACAATTTCACTACCATCACTATCCACACAATACAAACCTTTTCTTGATGTTTTTCCATTATTTAAATACATTCTTACATACCAATTGGAACTTTCTTTGTCTAAATCCAATTCAATATACTGTTGTGCGGCAGTCCAACTTTGCCTGTAAGCTGCTTGTGTCCAAGTTATTTTGTCATTTGTTGCCACCTGATTATCCGATATGTTTTTAACTGTCACATTGAAAGCTCTTGTTGCATTAGGAGCTTTTGTCCAATAAACATTATCTATTAGTAGAGAGTTATCATTTGATGTAGAACCTAAAACAAAAAGATATGTAATATTAGATAAATTAAGTCCGTCGTTAGTTAAAGGATCTACGAAACTTGAAAGTTCAATATAATATGTATGCCAATTATTATCGTTATTGATACCGGTTAAATTACTATCTATTCTTTTTATATTTGTGCTATTAAAATACACTACTTTATCATTACCATCTGCCACTTTAAAAACATTACCAGTATTCTCTAAATCTATAGTTGTAGGAACTTTAGCACTAAAATATACTCTTCCTCCGGCATAAGCAGACATGTCTTGTGGATTAGAACCCCATTCGCCATCGGAAGTAAACCATGCCCCAATCCAATAAGCATTAATAGAATGAGAGTACTCTCCTTCTTTTTTATCTGTTCTGTTTGTTCTTGGACTTCCTGCTATATAAATTCTATCATTTCCTGCAGAAGCACTAGTGCTTGCACCATTATATGTTTCTGTTAAAACACCATAAACTGCCCTGCCGATATTACCTGCAAATGTAAAACTTGTTGCAAATAATAAAGTAACTATACACAACAAAACAATAATAAAATAACTTTTAATTTTCATTAAAATTAAATCACAAAAAACAAGTTTGGATAGCGGTATTTTTCATACCGCTATCCAAAGGAAATATTATTCAGCACTAATAGAAAAGGTTATAGTTGTTGTTCCAAATTTGTCTCCACTGGAAACATTACTAAATACTGCTTTAAAGAACATTACAACATCTTCATCTACAAACCATGGTACATAATTACCATCTGTCCAAGTACCACCTATCCAATTACCACCAGCAGCACCTGTCTTTCCTATTACGTGCATAGAACCATCTACATCTGCTTCAGCAAGGGTTTTATTACCTTCATAAATATTAGATTTATCTGCTAACCATCTATCTCCAGCATATTGATTATCATTATCAAAAGTTAAAGATTTTGGAGACGTTAAACTTGTTAATGTGCTAGAAGATACAGCTAAACATTTAGTTTGTATTTCTGCAAAATCTCCATCAGTATATGTACTTGTTGATGTTTGACCAGCTCTTACCAAACCATTATATGTTGTTGTTGAACCATTAACTTTTCCTTGATAAGCTTGAAACTCTCCCATTGAAGAATTTTTGTTATCTGTAAACATGTAAATTGTTGTTCCTGCTTTTTGAATTTTTAAATTAGAATGTATCTTTGCAAAATCACTTGATATTGCTACGCTAGCAGTCGTTGTACCTAATACAACATCTGCTGCATCAAAATTTATAGCAGTAGCTGTTGTATCGGTAGAATAAGAAGTTCCATTCCAATGATATAAAGTTACATCAAAAGTTAAATCCTCTGCTGTAAATGTTGCATAAGCAGAATGTTGTGATGATGAAAATGCTACTGCCCAAACAGAACTGCTTACCATACTTACCAACGCCAAAACTGCCAATAAACTAAACACTTTCTTCATACTAAACTACCTCCATAAAAAATTTTTTACTGCATACTTCTTGCTACAATCGTTTCCAAAACTTTACTGCAAAAATTTGTTTCTACCTCCTTAAAATTTTTTTGCACCTCCCGTAATAGTATATTTACCGACAAAAAATAGAAATAAAAAAAGCACATAAGGGAAACACCCTATGTGCTTTTAATTAGAATATATAAATACTTCTTGATTATACATCAACAAATATCTATTCATAATTATTAAATAAATTATACCAAAATTTGTTAAAAAAACCAACAATTTTTGTTTGAGGGATAGGAAAGACAGCTTATAGTTTATAACAACAAACGACGAGATCCCGCATCAAGTGCGGGATGACATTGTTGGTTGTGCGGGAAGACAGGAACGGCGGAAGATTAGAAGATTGGATGATTGGCAACGGCGAAACGGCAATTAGTAATTAGAAATTAGTAATTAGTACTTTATGTGTGCCTACGGCACGAATATTTTATAATTAACGACAACGAACGACGAGATCCCGCATCAAGTGCGGGATGACATTGTTGGTTGTGCGGAATGACAAAGTTTTTTTTTGTCGTTGTCGTTATGTTGTGGTCGTTAGAGAACGAATAGTTTGTGACGAACTGAAGCATTTTAAAATTGCGGTGTACATATCGCGAAAGCGGTACATAAGATTTTAAAATGCAAAAGTGTAGTCTAAAATATTCGTTCGATATAAGGTTTATCGCTTTATTTCACAATAAAACGATTAGTGTTAATATGGCAAATCGCCATTGCAAGAGCATCCGCCGCATCATCGGGTTTTGGAATTTCTTTCAATCCCAACATCGTTTTTACCATATGTTGCATTTGATACTTGTCGGCAAGTCCGTAACCGGTTAGTGCCATTTTTATTGTTCTCGGATTATATTCAAATAAAGGAAGGTCTTTTGTTACTACGGCAGATATTAAAGCTCCCCTCGCCTGACCGATAGTCGCTATGACTTTAGAACCTTTTAAGAAAAAGATATCTTCCATAGCAACAACTTCGGGTTTGTATGTATCTACGATTTTTTGTGTTTCCGTGAAAATGAATTTCAGTCTGTCGGCCAGAGAATCTTTCGGGTATGTTTTCATGCACCCGTAAGCTAAACAGGTAAGTTTGTCTGTTTGTCCTTTATAAACAACACCCCAGCCGGGCATCGCCAAGCCGGGGTCTATTCCCAATACTATCATTATGCTCCGTATTTTTCCATATCTTCTTTAGATATATCGAAATTGGAATAAACATCTTTAACATCGTCGTGTTCTTCCAATTCGTCTAACAATTTTAACATATGTTCGGCATTGTCGCCTTCGAGTTTAACATATGTTTGAGGTATCATTGTTATTTCCGATTCTGCAACAGGAATATTTTTTGCTTTTATTGCATCTAAAACGGAATTAAAATCGTTTGTTGTTGTATATATTTCGTAACAATCGTCTTCCGCAACAAAATCTTCCGCACCGGCATCCAAAGCTACAGTCATAATTGTATCTTCGTCGCCTGCGGATTTATCTATGGAAATAAAACCTTTTTTAGAGAACATCCAACCTACACAACCGGATTCTCCCATACTTCCGGAATGTTTTGAAAATATTTTTCTTATTTCGGAAGCTGTTCTGTTTTTGTTATCTGTAGTTGTTTCTACTATCAAAGCTACACCTGCAGGACCGTAACCTTCGTATGTGTTTTCTTCGTAAACGGCACCGGGAAGTTCACCCGTTCCTCTTTGTATAGCTTTCTTTATATTATCCTGAGGCATATTTGCTTCTCTTGCATCGTCAACAGCCTTTCTTAATCTGGCATTGTTTTCGATTACTCCGCCGCCTTCCTTGGCTGCGACAACAATTTCTCTGATTATCTTTGTGAAAATTTTGCCTCTTTTAGCATCCGTAGCTGCTTTTTTGTGTTTAATACTTGCCCACTTATTATGACCTGACATAATAAAACCTCTCTACTGTTTTTTAATATTTTATTTTAAAAATTTGTTCGCCTTTACCGCTGAAAGCTTTTCTCATTGTTTTTTTACCGTTAACATATGTATCGATATATAACGGAAATTCCGAGTTATTGTTGCTGTAAATTTTTGTGTCACCGTTTAATTTATTGTTTTGATATTTTTCTATTCTGTTTATACTGCCGTCTTCGTAATATATACGGGAATCTCCCTCTAATTTACCTTGAGAAAAATTATATTCCGTTTTTAATATTCCGCCCGGAAAATATTCTTTACTGTAACCTTCTTTCAATCCGTTATAATATTCCGTTTCTGTTTTAGGTGTTCCGGTAACAAAATATTCTTTACACAAACCTTCCAACTCTCCGTCAACATATTGTGCGGAAGATACAAGTGTTCCCGACATGGAATACTTTTTTACGGTACCGTCTAAAATACCGTTCTTATAGTTGGAATCTTCTTTTTTATTTCCGTTTTCGTAATATTCGATAACCTTCCCTTCCAAAACACCGTTTTTATAATTTTTTACGGCAGAAACTTGTCCGCCGGGATAAAAAGTTTTTATCACACCTTCGAGTTTTCCGGCATTATAATTCATTTCGGAAACTATATTGTTGTTTGCATCGTATTCTTTAATAAGTCCGTTCGGAATTTCTCCCTGAAAAAATATCACTTCGCCTTTTGTATCCACGATTTCCGTTGCGACCGTTTTACCTTCGAGAATATAAGCATAAGTAGTAGATTTTATATCGGATTTGGTAACTTTTTTTGTTGTAGATATAACTTGTTCCTGAGCTACTTCATCGCCTTCTTCCGTTGCTTCCATAGAAGAAACTTTTTCTTTTTGCGCTGAAGAACATGAAAATATAAATATACTGCTAACAACTAAAGCTGTTAAGAATAAATTGATATTTTTCAATATTTTACTCCTTTACTCTTTCTTTTTAGTTTATTATGTTCCAAAACTTTTAATGCCAATATTGCTTTTTGTAATTCTCTTTCCGCCATTTCGGTATTTACATTATCTTTTTTCTTTTTCTGCTCATCCGCATATCTTTTTGCTTTTTCTATTAAATCATCGTCAATATCTTCACTTCTTACCGCAAAATCCGCAACTACACTTACCATATTTTCGGACACTTCCAAAAAACCGCCCGATATTGCGATACTTTTCTTTTCCCCCGTTTCGGGTTCTATTTCTATATCGCCTTGTGCAAGTGTTGTTATTAAAGCAGTGTGACCTGCAAGTATCGTAATTAAACCGGAAGTGGTAGGAAATGTAGCTTGTTTAACATTTCCGCTGAAAGTAGTTCCTTCCGGAGACAAAATATCTAATTTATAAACATTAGCCATTATTTATTAGCCCTTTTTAAAACATCTTCTATAGTTCCCGCCATATAGAAATGCTGTTCTGAAATATCGTCGTATTTACCTTCGATAATTTCTTTAAATCCTTTTACCGTATCTTCAATTTTAACATATTTTCCTTCCAACCCGGTAAATGTTTCGGCAACAAACATAGGTTGTGTAAGGAATTTTTGAATTTTTCTTGCTCTTGCAACCGTTAATTTATCTTCATCGGACAATTCATCCATACCCAAAATAGCGATAATATCCTGCAAGTCTTTATATTTCTGTAATATTTTTTTAACACTCATTGCCACTTCGTAATGATCTTTTCCAACCGTGTTGGGATCGAGTAATCTTGAAGATGATGTTAACGGGTTAACCGCAGGGTAAAGACCTTGTTCCACGATTGCTCTGTCCAATGTGATTGTTGCATCCAAATGAGAGAAAATCGTTACAGGTGCGGGATCCGTGTAGTCGTCGGCAGGAACATATATAGCCTGAACGGATGTAACGGAACCTTTATTTGTTGATGCGATTCTTTCCTGCAATTCGCCCATATCTTGTGCCAAGTTAGGTTGATAACCTACGGCAGATGACATTCTGCCGAGCAAAGCGGAAACTTCACTTCCTGCCTGCGCGAATCTGTAAATATTATCTATGAACAAAAGCACATCTTCGTTCTTTTGATCTCTGAAATATTCCGCCATGGTAAGACCGGTTAAAGCAACTCTCATTCTGCTTCCCGGAGGTTCGTTCATTTGTCCGAATACGAGAACGGTTTTATCCAAAACGTTGGACTCTTTCATTTCCATCCATAAGTCGGTACCTTCTCTTGTTCTTTCTCCCACTCCGGCAAATACGGAATGTCCGTCGTGTTCCATAGCAATGTTTCTTATGAGCTCTTTAACAACAACGGTTTTACCTACTCCGGCTCCGCCGAATATACCGATTTTACCGCCTTTAGTGAACGGCGAAATTAAATCTATAACTTTTATACCTGTTTCGAGAATTTCAGGTGTGGTTTTCTGTTCCGAAAGTTTCGGTGACGGTTTATGTATGGGAGCAAAATCGCTTTCTTTTTTACTTATTTCACCCAATCCGTCTACAGCTTGTCCCAAAACATTGAAAATTCTTCCCAACGTTTTTTCTCCTACCGGAACAGATATGGGAGCATTCGTTCTTACAACTTTATCCCCTCTTTTTAATCCGTCGGTAGAACCCAAAGCTATTGTTCTTACTTCGAAATTATCCATTTGGAACATTGTTTCCAAAACAAGTTTGGAACCGTTTTTCATTGTGATGTTAAGAGCTTCGTAAACTTCAGGTGTTTCGTTGTTGAATCTTACATCAACAACGGCTCCTTGAACTCTTATAACAAAACCTTCACCTTTATTAATCTTTTCCATACCTATATCCTCGTTAATTACTAATTGCTAATTTCTAATTACTAATTTTTTAATGTATCTGTCCGTTTGCCAAATCAAGAATTTCGTTGGTGATTTTTTCTTGTCTGGACTTATTATAAACTATTGTTAACGATGCCGATATTTCTTTTGCATTTTCGTTTGCGTTGCTCATTGCTGACATTCTTGCTGCCTGCTCGCTTGCATAAGCATTCATTAACATATTATAAAACATTGCTTCAAAATAATAAGGAATTAAACTGTTCAACACATCTTTTGAAGACGGTTCGAAAACATGTTCTCCTTTATTTACAAAGTGTTCGTCTTTTTCTATAGGTGCAAGAGCTTTTGTTACAGCTTCTTGAACCAAACGATTTTTAAAATTCGTATAAATAACATCTACAGACGATATTTTTTTTGTTTCGTATAAATTTTGCATTATCTTTAACATAGGAAATATACTTTCGTATTTGGGAAAAGAAGAGCCCATATTAAACGATGCTTTAACATTATAACCGTTCTTTATACAAAAGTTTTGAGCTTTTTTACCGATAGTAACAACATAATCGTCTTTTGTTACATTGGTATAAACTTGTTTGTATATATTGGCTAACAACCCGCCGCACAAACCTTTATCGCTTGAAATAACAAAAACCAATTTTTTCTTAGAGTTTTTATTTAAACCGATAAAAGACGAACCCGCGGCTAAATCCGTGTTTTCCGCCAATATCTTTTGAACGATAAATTTTACTCTGTCGGCATAAGGTTTGTTCTTTTCAACGGCAGTTTGTGCCTTTTTTATTTTAGATGCGGCAATCATTTCCATAGCTTTCGTTATTTGAGCTATGCTGTCGGCCGTTTTTATTCTTTTTTTAACCTGTTGTAAATTTTCCGCCATTATATTATCTCATTAAAATGTTTTTTTACATTCCATTATCGCATTTTTAAGTTCCGATAATGTTTGTTCGTCTAACTTTTTGTTTTCGCCCAACTTTTTAACCAAATCTTTATAATTTAATTTTACGAAATCTATTATTTTGTTTTCGGCAGACATAATATCATCTATTTTAACATCGTCCAAGCAACCTGATGTTGCCGAATATATTGCTATAATTTCCGAAGCTTCGTCGAACGGTTTATATTGAGGTTGTTTCAATATTTCCGTTAAAACTTTACCTCTGTTAATTTTGTTCAATGTATCTTCATCCAAATCGCTGCCGAATTGAGCAAAACTTTGTAATTCTCTGAACTGTGAAAGTTCAAGTCTTACAGGTCCCGCCAACTGTTTCATGGGTTTCGTTTGTGCTGCACCGCCTACTCTGGATACAGACAACCCCACATTAAGTGCAGGTCTTACACCGGCATTAAACAAATCTCCTTCAAGGTAAATCTGTCCGTCGGTAATAGAAATAACATTTGTAGGAATATATGCGGAAACATCGTTTCCTTGAGTTTCTATTATAGGAAGAGCTGTTAATGTTCCTCCGCCGTTTTTGTCGGAAAGTCTTACGGCTCTTTCAAGTAATCTTGAATGTAAGTAGAAAATATCTCCCGGATATGCTTCTCTACCTGCAGGTTTTTTGAGTAACAACGATATTTGTCTGTATGCCCAGGCATGTTTTGTTAAATCGTCGTATACAACAAGAACATCTTCGCCTTTTTCCATAAAGTATTCGCCGATTGCACAAGCTGCAAAAGGTGCGATATATTGTAAGGATGCAGGATCCGAAGCTGTTGCCGAAACTACTATGGTGTAGTCCATAGCACCTGCTTCTTTAAGTTTTGCAACTATCGATGCAACATTAGATCTTTTCTGACCTATTGCACAATATATACAAATAACTCTTTTTAATCCTAAATCCAATTTTTTCTGGTTAATGATGGTATCTATTGCAATTGCCGTTTTACCGGTGTTTCTGTCACCGATAATAAGTTCTCTTTGACCTCTTCCGATAGGTATCATGGCATCGATAGCTTTAATACCTGTTTTTATAGGTCTGTCTACAGGACTTCTTTCAATGATACCTGCTGCAATTTTTTCCAACGGATAAAGTTTTCCGTCGGTAATTTTTAATTCTTTTTCGTCTAAAGGTTTACAAGTAGGATCTATTACTCTTCCTATCAATTTGTCTGAAACATTGATACCGAGAATTTTTCCCGTTGTGGAAACTTTCATTCCTCTTGTAACTTCAATTTCGGATAACAACACTATATATACAGCATCTTCATCCAAATTTAAAACCAAACCTTTGGCTTTGTTTTCAAATTCAACTTCTTCTCCGTAACCTACACCGGAAAGGCCTGTTGCTTTAACGATACCGTCTCCTACGGTTTCAACGATACCATAGTTAACAAGTTCCGGATTAATATCTACGGAATTAAGTTTTTCTTCTATCTGTTTTATAAGTTCTTCTGGTTTCATAGACTCTCTCTCAAATCTTTCATTATTTTTACAATCATATTTGTTACCGTATAGTCTAAAATATAATCGCCGAATTCAAATTTTATTCCCGCACCTACTTCTTCGTCCGCTCTTATATATACAAGCTTTTTATCGGGAAACATTTTTTGAATTTTTTCTTTTGTAATCTGCGACGGATTTCCCGCATATTTTACGATAACGGACTTTTCTTTTAATGCTGCCGATAAATAACTCAAAAAAAGCTTTAATTCGCTTTTTGATAAATTTTTATTTATCCACTGAGAAACTGTGTCCGATATCTCTCCGGTTTCAACTATAGATAATGCTAATTGTTTAATTTGTTGTTTTTTCATATCCGCCGTTTTCTATTTTTTCCACCGCTTTAGATAATATTGCGGTTTTATCCTGCTCCGTAAAAAGTTCGGATAATATTTTCGATACTATTTTTTTAGATAAATCTACAGACATTGAACCTACTTGTTTACTTGCTTTTACAAATTCGTCTTGAGCTTGTTTTTTTGCATTATCAACAATTTCGGCAGCCTGTTTTTTTGCATCTTCCGAAGATTTTTGTTTTAAACTTTCCGAAGATTTTTTTGTGTTTTCTAAAATTTTATCAGCATCAACTTTTGCTTCTTTCAAAATTAATATTTTTTGGTTATCTGCTTCTATCAATGCTTTTTTTGCGTTTTCCGCATCATCGAGACCTTGCTTTATTTTGGATTTTCTTTCTTCCATCATTTTTGCAATCGGTTCATACAAAAACTTTTTTAAAATAAACAATAATATAGCAAAGTTTATTATCTGTGCTATAAAAAGTTTACCTTCCAATCCAAATAAGTTTAATATATCTTTTATTATATCCATAGAATTACTTCATAAATGCAAATATTAAGCAGTAAATAGCGATAGATTCCGCAAATGCCATAGCTATAAGCATATTTACCATTATTTTACCTGAAGCTTCCGGATTTCTTCCGATTGCTTCTACAGCTTTTGCACCGATTAAACCGATACCGAGACCAGGTCCTAAAGCACCTATTGCAATAATAATACCGCCAGTCAATGAAATAACCATCTTTACTTCCTCCCTAAAACTACAATTTATAATTTATAATTTACAATTTATAATTAACAACTAACAACGAGATCCCGCATCAAGTGCGGGATGACAGAACGACAATACTACAATTTATAATTAACAACTAACAACGGGATCCCGCATCAAGTGCGGGATGACAGAACGACAACAACAAAATGCATAGCATTTTGTTAATGCTTTTCAACCATTATGCTCATAAATGCCATTGTAAGCATAGCAAAAACTATTGCTTGTATAACGGCAACCATTAATTCCAACATCATAAACGGTATAGGAACACCGAAAAACGGTAAAGGAATACCCCAAATACTCATTGATGAAATTGTTCCCATAACACTTTCCCCCGCAAAAAGATTTCCAAACAATCTGCAAGACAAAGATATAACTTTTGTAAATTCTCCTATAAATTCCAAAAGACCTACAAATAAAAAAATAGGAAACATTTTGAAATTTAAAAATCTGCCTATATAACCTTTTACTCCCGTATATTTTACGGAATAAAGATGACACATAAATATGGAAATTACGGCAAAAGCAAGTGTAACATTCAAATCACTTGTTGCCGTTCTGAATAAAGGAACTCCTTCTTCTCCGGAACCTGCAGCATGAAATCTTATTGTTTCAAAACCCGGGAATTGTCCCAATACATTTGAAATGACTATAAAAATGAAAAAGGTTGTAACCCAAGGATAAATAATATCTACTTTGCTTGAAACTTCTTTCGTCGCACTATAAAAATATTCGTAAACCATTTCCAAAATATTTTGAACACCCTTGGGATAAAGAGAAAGTGTTTTATTGAAAGCTATAACGAGTGCGATTATTATAACATCCACAACTACGGTTGTAAATAATGTGTTTGTAACAGGAAAACTGCCTATATGAAACAAAATACTTGGTGCTAACGTCATATTCTAAAATCCTTCTTAAATTTCTAAAATAACATTACAATTTTACAACTTATTAGTCATAAAAGTCAATAAAAAATATGGAGCTAGGGGGAGTTGCACCCCCGGCCTCTTGTATGCGATGCAAGCGCTCTGCTAACTGAGCTATAGCCCCAAACCTACAATGTATAATTTATAATTTACAATGTACAATTAACAACAACGACAAACTGCAATTTACAATTAATGACAACGTAAAAAACTAACTATCTATTAAAAAAGCTTTGCATTTTTACTTACATTATACATTTTACATTATCAATTATGCATTGCCTTTTTTACAGTCTTTGCAACCGTCACCTTTTCCGTTCCAACAATACGTACAAAGATTTTCTTCCGGTAAACCGATTGCTTCTATCATATCTTCCAATGTTTGATATTTCAAAGATGTAATATTCAGATATTTCCTAATCCACTCTATCATTTTAGCATATTTTTCGGTTGTTGGGTCAAGATATTCCGAAATATCTTCTATATCACTGCCTTCTATTTCTCTTATTGCCCGTCTTGTTATAAGTTCGCTGTTTGTTCTTGTAGAGTTACAATATGTGCACGGAAACATTAACGGAGGACATGCCGGACGAACATGTATTTCCTTTGCTCCGCAATTCCATATCTTTTCAACCGTAAAATTCTTTAACTGTGTTCCCCTGACTATGGAATCTTCCAAAAGAATAAGACTGTTTCCTTCTATAACTTCCTTTATTGCTATAAGTTTCATTCTTGCTGTTAAATCTCTTAAATGTTGTGACGGAGGTGCATAACTTCTTCCGTAAGTGGGAGTATATTTTACCAACGGTCTTCTGAACGGAATACCCGATTCCATTGAATATCCTATTGCATGTGCAAGTCCCGAATCCGGAACACCGGCAACCAAATCGGCTTTTATACCCTTATCTCTTTTTGCAAGAAGTTTTCCGCTTCTTTCTCTTATAATTTCGGAATTCAAACCTTCATAACTTGATGACGGAAAGCCCGTATATATCCATAAAAATGTACAAATTTTCTTTTCTTTATAACCCGGTTCCAAAACTTTAACTTCGGTATCACTTATTAAAAGAATTTCCCCCGGATTTAAGTCTCTTATTGTTCTGTATCCTAAATTTGCGAAACCGCAAGTTTCCGAACAAACGGCAAAAGATTCCGAATCCTGTCCTAAAACAAGAGCCGTTCTTCCGAAATAATCTCTTGCGGCATAAATTCCTTCTCTCGTTAATATAAGTAAAGAGCAGGAACCTTTTATTTTACCGAACATCAATTTTATGCCGTCTTGTATTGTTTGACCGGTTGAAACTATTCTTGCTACAAGTTCCGTCATATTCACATGAGATTTACTGAATTCGCTGAAACATATTCCGGCATCCATCATTTCTTTTGCGAGTTCTTCCATATTAACGATTCTTCCGGAAGTAACTATACAAAATTCCCCTACTTTAGATTTCATGTAAATAGGTTGTTCTTCCAAATCGCTTATTACACCGATACCGCTGTGCACTTCTATATTTTTTATACTTTCAAAAAATTTATCTCTGAAATTAGCATTGCTCATTCTGTGAATGAACCTTGCAAAACCGTTATTACCCAATACTGCCAATCCGCCGTATTCGGAACCCATATGTGCCTGGTAATCCGTTCCGTAAATTAAAGAATCTATACAACTATCCTTCTTTTTTGAAACTACACCGAATAAACCGCTCATTTTTATCTCCTATATGAGACCATTATCTTTAAAACTATAATAATCCGTATCCGTAACAATTATATGATCCAACAAAACAACAGCTATTGTCTTTAATGCCTTTTGCACTGCTTCAGTTGCTATTATATCATTTTGTGAAGGTTTGCAAACACCCCCGGGATGATTATGAGCAATAATAACACTTCTTGTTTTTCCGGCATTCAAAGATTCTTTTGCAAATTCTTCAGGATATACGGCAGATCTTGACGTCGTTCCTTTGGTTATTCTTTTAAACTTTAAAACTTTATTTGAAGCATCTAAAAATACAGCATATAAATTTTCTTCCGAGCATAAACCTATTTCATTTTTCAAAAATTCAACAACATCCTGCGGAGAAGAAACTTTTTCTTTAGGCTTTACTTTTAATTCCGAATATTTTGTCGAAAAAGCTTTCAAAAAATAAAAGAAAAAAGCCGTATTAATGCTGATACCTTCTGTTTCTTTGCAAGCTTTTACCAAATCATTATAATCGGCATTTACCAATTCTTTGAAACTTCCGAATTTTTTTAACAATTCTTTTGCTGTTTGCTTTGTATCTTTTCTCGGGATAACAAAGAACAATGCAAACTCTAAAATTTCATAATCTTGCCAATTATCAAATCCCGTTTTTAAAAATCTTTCTTTTACTCTTTTTCTGTGTCCTTTTACATAATCATGCTTTATTTTTGTGTCTTTTTCCATATATATCCGTTGCTCATGGGCAAAGTTATATCTCTTAAAAAAGCGGATTTTGAAACTTTTGTTCCCGTCGGAGATTGTCTTCTTTTATATTCCGATACGGACAAAAGTTTCCAAACTTTGTTTAACACTTCTTCTTTTACACCGCTTTCTATTATTTGAGAATATGTCATTTGCTTATCTAAAATTTTTATTAAGATATCGTCTAAAATATCGTATTCCGGTAAAGAATCGGAATCTTTTTGATTTTCTCTGAGTTCCGCAGTCGGCGGTCTTGTTATTATAAATTCAGGAATTACTTTTGAAATTGTATTTCTGTATTTTGAAAGTTCGTAAACTTCTTTTTTATACAAATCCGATATCGGAGAATACCCGCCGGTTGCATCTCCGTAAAGTGTGCTGTAACCTACGGCATCTTCCGACTTGTTTCCCGTGCACAAAACAAAATATCCGAACTTGTTTGATAATGCCATTAAAATATTACTTCTTATTCTTGCCTGTAAATTTTCTTCCGTTAAATCTTTACCTTTTCCTTCAAAAGAAGGTGTGAGAGTTTTTATATAAACATCATAAATATCGTTAACGGGAACGGTTTTTGTTTGAATATTCAAATTTTTACAAAGTTCCAAAGCACAATCTATGGATTCTTTAGATGTATATTTCGACGGCATAAGTACACCCAATACATTTTCGGAACCTATGGCATCTGCTGCAATGGCGGCAACCAATGCGGAATCTATTCCCCCGCTTATTCCCAAAGTACACTTTTTAAACTTATTCTTTTTCATATAATCTTTTAGTCCCAAAACTAAAACATCATACATTTCTTTATTTCTGTCATTTTGCTTGTTTTCAATATTTGTTCCGTCGGTATCAATTATTATTAATTTTTCTTCGAAAGATTGTTCTATTAATTTAAAGTTACCTTGTTTATCTGCATATATTGCAAGTCCGTCAAAAATAAATCCGTCGTTTCCGCCGAGCAAATTTAAATAAGCAAAATCCGCTTTGTTTTCTGCAGCAAGATTTTTAATTAACTCTTTAAACTCTTCGATTTTTCCGTAATAATAAGGGCTGCAACCGAGAATAAAAACCGTATCCGGTTTTACTTTTATTTCTTTAAAAACAGTTGTAATATTTTCTTTTATTGTTTCGGAACTATCCATAACAACAAACATTATATTTTTGTTTGCAATTTTTAAAGCATTAATAATATTGTATTTTTTAAAATATTTTATATCGTTAAATGCGGAATCGTTTAATGTGTATTTTGCCGAAGCTACCGTCGATAATTCTTTATATAACAAAGAAATTGAATTTAAAAGACCTTTTTTACCGTCTTTTGTAACAGTTCCGCAAATTACGGGAATAGAGCTTTCTTTAATTATTTTATCTGCGGCTTTGATGTTTTCTTCAATAAAATCTTTGTTTAAAAGTAAATCTCCGCAATATCCGCCGCAAATTGCAAATTCCGGAAACACTATTAAGTCACACTTCTCTTTTTGTGCATCGGCAATATAATCGGATATCTTATTAAGATTATCCGTAACTTTTCCGGCGGTTTGATTTATTTTTGCTAATGCTATTTTCATTCTATAACAACCTTTTTCCTGTTTTCTTTCTTTTCGGAGTTCATCTTTTTTTGTTCCAGCATTTTTTCTTTTGCTCTTTTACTTCTTTTCCTTTTTTGTCGTCTGATTTTTTCGATTTCCTTTTGTTTTTTGCTTTTTTCGCCCAAAACTCTGTTTTCAACTTCTTCCGCCAACATTTTTCTGGCATAATATCTGTTAAGAAGCTGTGTTCTTGCCTTTTGGCACTTTATTTCTATACTTAAAGGAAGATATTTCAAATATACGCATGTTGAAACTTTATTTACATTTTGACCGCCGTTTCCCGACGAATGAATAAACTTTTCAACTATATCGCTTTCTTTAATGTTCAGTTTAATAAATCTGTTTTCAAGTTCTTTTTGTTTTGATGGTGTTATACCGAAATTTATCATACTTCTATTCCGAAACATTCCAAATCTTGTCTTAATTTTATTATATTTTTAAAAGAAAAAGCTTTTATTCCCACAGCCATTGCGGCATAAACATTTTCTTTGTTATCATCTGTAAAGAACATATTATGAGGTTCAACATTATGATATTTTAAAACTTCTTCGTATATTTCGGTGTCAGGTTTTCTCTTGTTCATAATGTAAGATAAATGTAACTTTTTAAAGTTCATAAAAAAATCGGGATATTTTTTATATAAATAATCAAAATGGAGTTCGTTTGTGTTGGATAACAAGGCAAGTTCGTATCTGTGAGATAACGAAATTATTAAATCCATAACATCTTGAATAGGTGTAAAAATATTGTTCCAAATATCACAAAATTTATCATAAGGTAAATTTGTTATTTCCAACAAGTTTAAGAATTTTTGATAGAAATCCGATGAAGATATTAAACCTTTTTCGTAGTCGGAAAACAATTCCTTATTGGCATAAAAGAAAGTTTCAAGATCTTCGAATAATTCTTTTTTCGGTGAGTATTCGGACAGAGATTTAGATATTATGTTTAAATCGTAATCAAAAACAACTTTACCTAAATCAAAAATAATAACTTTGCCCGACATAAAACCTCAAGATTTATATAAACGGATTAAGAGTTTATCCTTTTACGGCACCGGCAGCAATACCTTTAACGATATGTTTTTGCATAAGAAGATAAATTATTACTATCGGAACGGTAGCTATTGTAAGACCGGCCATTAAAAGAGGATAATCCGTCATATGAGTTCCCTGGAACACCATTAAACCTCTTTGTATAGGCATTTTTGAAGGATCCTGTAAAACAACCAAAGCCAACAAAAATTCGTTCCAAATATTTAAACATTGAATAATAACAAGTGTTGCAACGGCAGGTTTTGCAAGCGGAAGCGCAATTCTCCAATATATACCGAATCTTGAACAACCGTCTATCAAAGCGGCCTCTTCTATTTCTCTCGGCAATTCTTCAAAGAATGCTTTTAATAAGAATAATCCGAAAGCGATACCTCCGCTTATATAACATAACAAAAGACCTGTTCTTGTATCTAACAAGTGTAAACTTTTAAGCAAAAGATATAACGGAACGAATGCACCCGGTATAGGAATTAACAATGTGGATATCAACAAATAGAATAAAACAGTTTTTCCCCAGAATTCAAGTCTTGCAAAAGCATAAGCTGCCATGGATGTTACAAGAACAATTGCGGAAACACCTACAACCGTATAAATAAGACTGTTCAAAAAGTACATACCGAACTTTGCTTTTAACAAAGCTTCAGTATAATTGCTCCATTGCCATGCTTCGGGAAACAAAGAAATACTTTTAAAAATTTCTTCATTTGTTTTTAATGAAGAAGACAACATCCAAAAAACAGGGAACACACAAGTAATTGCCACAGCTATCAAAATAACATGTGTGATAACATCCAAAATTTTCTTTTTTACTTTAAATGAGTTCATTTTTATATCCTATTTATATCTTACTTGTTAAATTTTTTACTTGCATAAAGCTGACAAATACTTGCTATCAACAACACCATACCGAATATCACAGCCATAGCCGTAGAATACCCGAATTCTCCGTTATTCATATATTGATAAATCTTAGTTATAGGCACATCGGTATGACCTGCAGGTCCGCCTTGAGTCATAGAATAAATTAAATCGAATATCTGCATAGCACCCAAAACGGTTAATATTGTAACCATTGTAAAAACAGGTATCATTGAAGGAACGGTTATGTGTCTGAACTGTTGCCATGTATCTGCACCGTCAACTTCCGCGGCTTCATATAATTCGTTAGGTATTGTTTGAAGACCGGCAAGAAGTATTATAAAACCGTATCCGAAACCTTTCCACATATGAACTACGGCTACGGAAGATAATGCCGTTTTAATTTCGGAAAGCCATGCAAAATCTTTAAATTGTTCAAAACCTATTGCAGCCAACCAACTGTTTAAAATACCGAAATTACCGTCATACATAAATTTCCATATCAAACCTACAACGATACCGGAAAGAACCGGAGGCAAGAAAAATATAACTCTATATATATTTTCACCTCTTATTTGTCTGTTAACCAATATTGCAAGAAGTAAAGCCAAACCGTTCTGTAAAGTTAAACACAAAAGGGTAACATAACCTGCATTTAACATCGATTTCCAATAAGCCGGATTATTGAATATGATATGTTTATATTGGGCAAACCCGACAAAAAGCATATCTTTATCTATGCCGTTCCATTGAAAAAAGCTCAACTGAATAGTTCTCAATAAAGGATATAAATTAAAAACCAAAAACAACAACAGCGCCGGCAAAATAAACAACATATTAAATGTTTTTTCTTTTGGGGATGCGTTCATCATTTTTTTACACCTTCGTCTGTCTTAATTTTTCTTCCTGAATTTCTTTTACTGCTTTAGCAGGATCTTTTTCACCGATAATTACTGATTGCAAATTAATGTTTATATAATTTGTTACCTGCCAAGCTTCCAACTTAGGCAAGTTATCAAATGTTTTTGTTATACTCTTGGAAAATTCCTGTAATATTTCCGGTAAATCATCCGCACTTTCTTTATTTGAAGGAATGTTCAATGTTTCTTTTGCCAAATAAGCTTGTTGTTCTTTTTGTGTGAACCATTTTAAAAAGGCAATAGCTTTATCTTTTCTCGGAGATTCCGCATTAACAAACATTGATGAACCGTCTCCTCCGAATACCAATAAAGGATATTTTGCATCAGGCAATGAAGGCGGATACATAAGTCCGTAATTCAATGTTGAATTCATTGATTTGTAAACATTTACTCCCCAAGAACCGTTAAATGTCATTGCAGCTCTTCCGGTAGCAAAAGTTCTTTCGGCATCCTTATTTACCATAGTAACTATTCCGGATGCAAACATTTTATTATCTCTCATTTCTTCGAACAACTTAAATATTTTCAACCATCTTTCATCATTATAAGGTATTTTACCGTCAATTGTATCTATTATTCCCTGTTTGCCGAATAAAGACCACTGATAAGAAGCTGCAAAAGCACCTATAAGCCATGCTTCGCCGAAACCGCTGACAAAAGGTTGAATTCCGGCTTCTCTTAATTTTTTACCTGCTTCTATAAATTCCGGCCAAGTTTTAGGAGGATTTTCAGGATCGAGCCCTGCCTGTTTGAATAAATCCTTGTTGTAATAAATCATTAAAGAACTTACATCCAACGGAACTCCGTAAATACCGGGTTTTACTCCCCATTCGTTATTTTCTTCAAAAGAGTTTGCTATTAAAGATTTTTCGAAGAAAACATCTTTCCAACCGGTATTCATTTCTTCGGTTAAATCCGCAATGTATCCCGCATTAATATATGATGCCAATTCTTTCTTATCGCTTTGAGGATTATAAATATCCGGTAATAAATGTCCGCTTGCGGCTGCAGTGATTTTGTTTTTATATACGTCGGTAGGAGCATAAGTCTCAAATACAACTTTTACACCTGTTTGATCGTAATAGTCTTTCGATAATTTTTCGAAAGCTTCTTGTCTGTCTGTCATCCAATGCCAAACTTTAATAACATCTTCGTTTTTAGCACTTCCGCTGCCGGAACAACCCGAAACCATAAATATTGCCAAACACAAACATAATGTTTGCAGAGCAATAACAATATTTCTCTTAGACATTTATCGTTTTCCCCCGTATAAAATAAAATTTTATTGATTTAATTGTTGTATTTTATCAAATTTTATAAAACATAGTCAATTATAAAAGAATGTAAATTTGTTTCATTTTTACTAAAATAAATGATAGAATTAAAACAAAAAACTTAAAGATATATTCAAATGAAGAACTTTTTATCAACAAAAGCTTTTTTTGTAACGGCAATAATATTTATTACTTTTTTCGTATACGGTAAAGCCGTAAATTTTGCATTGCTTTCCTTGGATGACACATCTTCAATAACCGGTAACCTTGAAAGAATATCCGATATAAAAAAAATTCCGCTTCTGTTTACCACAAACTGTTATAACGAAGAAAGCCCGGATATTCCGTATTACAGACCGATTTTAACTTTAACCTTTGCGATAGAAACTATTTTGTTCGGATACAATTCCAAAATATATCATTTCGGAAACATTTATTTGTTTTGTTTTTCTCTCTACTTAATGTATTTATTATTGGTTAAACTTAAGTTTAACGAAGCAATATCAAAATTTATTTTGTTACTGTTGGCCGTTCATCCGGTAATATCTTCAACCGTGGCTTATGTTTCGCCTCGTGCCGAAATTTTGACAGCTATTTTTATAGTTCTTTCGTTTATAATGTTAACGGACTACTTGGAAACAAAAAAAATATTCTTTTTAATATTTTATGTTTTGTTTTATGTGATTGCATTATTTACAAAAGAATCGGCATTAACTTTTTTCCCTTTATATTTTGTATTTGTTTTTTTGTTTGATTACAAAATAACATTTAAAGAATATATTAAACTTTTTATTATATTGCTCATACCGACGATTTTTTATTTTGTATGCAGGAATGCGGTTGTTCCTCAAACCGATTTTTTATATTTCATAACAAATATTACAACATATACCAACTTTATAAAGATTCTTATCGTATATATGTCAAAAATTTTATATCCCGATTATATACACACAATACTTTACAATATACATTTATCATCAAAAGATATTACAATAGCAATAATTTTTATTTTATTAACAATAATAATTTTTTATAAAAAACTCGCAAACAGGAAGTTAATTATATTTTCTTTACTCAGTGTTGTAACCTTTTTATTTCCAACCGTTTTTTTATCCGAGAATCAAGTTTTTTATCACAGGTTGTTTTTACCTTTATTTTTTCTGTCGATGATATTAATACAAGTAATCGACAATTTACTGAAAAAATATTCCTTTTTAAAGAAAATTTTTCCTTTTTGCGTTATTGCTTTAATAATTGTATTTTCGTTTAAATCTTTTTTTAATATAGATAAATATATAAACTCTGATATTTTTTGGATAAATATGTATAAAGATGCTCCGAATTATCATTTATCTTGTTTCGGACTTTCAAAACAGTATTATTTGGCGGGGCAGTACGATAAATCTTTGGAGTTGATAAATGAGGCAAGAAAGTTAAGAGATTTATACGAATACAAAATAACCGCTTGCAACATATTAATGACACAAGATAAATACGATGAAGCAAAAAAAATTCTGTTTAAATTGTTGGAAGAAAAAGAAGCTTTTGAACCTGTGTTTTATTTGAGTCAAATTTACTATTTTGAAGGAAATATGGAAAAAGCCGTTGAATATGCAAAACAAGCATACACGATTAAAGAAAACGACGAACTTCTTTTAAAACACATTAAAAGACTGCCCGGTTTTGATTTAAATATACACAAACTTAAGGAATAAAAATATGGAAAATACCGTTGAATTAAATACACCGAAATCATTAAGATTACATATTGGAATTTTCGGAAGAACAAATGTAGGTAAATCCACACTTGTAAATTATATTTCCGACCAAGACACATCAATAGTTTCTTCCGTAGCCGGAACAACAACCGATTCCGTATATAAAAGCATGGAACTTTCCCCTTTGGGACCGATAACTCTTATCGACACGGCAGGAATTGACGATATATCCGATTTATCAAAAGAAAGAATAGAAAGAACCGCAAAAGTTTTTGATTCCACCGATGTTGCAATTATTGTTTTGGAACAGAATATTTGGACAAAATACGAGGATGAGATTGTAAAACAATTAAACGATAAAAAAACGCCGTTTCTGTTCGTTATAAATAATTATAAAAAAGAATCGTTAGACGAAGATTTTATAAAAAAATTATCATCTTATAAATTTATTGAAACGGAATTATTGCAAGATAAAAATTACAGAGAACAATTCTTGGCATCGTTAAAACAAAATCTTCTTTCCGTAATTCCCGAAGACTCTTTAAATTTACAACCGCTTACACAAAATATAATAAAAAGTTTTCAGACGGTTGTAATGGTTGTTCCCTTGGATTTGGGAGCTCCAAAAGGCAGACTTATTTTGCCTCAAGTTCAAATGATAAGAGCATGTCTTGATATAAATGCTGTCGTTATAATAACAAAGGAAACGGAACTTAAACAAACATTGGAAAAGTTAAAAGATAAACCCGATATCGTAATTTGTGACAGTCAGGTTGTAAAAAAAGTTTTGGATATTATCCCCGAAGATGTGGCATTTACCACTTTTTCAATAATTTTTTCGTCTAATAAGTCGGATTTTAAAACAATGCTTGAAGGAATTAAAGCAATAAAAAATTTAAAACCCACAGATAAAGTTCTTATTGCCGAAGCATGTTCTCATCATGCAAGTAAAGACGATATCGGCAGAGTAAAAATTCCTAAGTTATTAAGCAAATATTTAGGTTTTGAATTAAGGTTTGATGTGTCTTCGGGAATAGATTATCCTAAAAATTTAGAAGACTATTCTTTAATTATACATTGCGGCGGATGTCTGATTAACAAGAAACAAATGATATCGAGATTAAATTATGCCGTAAATAAAAATATACCGATAACAAATTACGGTATGGTAATATCTTTCGTAAACAACACTTTAGACAGAGTAATACAACCATTCATAAAGAGCATATAAAAAAACAGCTTGTAACAATAAGCTTGTCACAAGCTGATTCTGTTTTTAAGTATTTATTAAAGATTAGAAATAAAATCTTACACCTGCTTGAGGTAACCAATCTGCATAAACTCCGAAATCGTCAAAAGAGTTTCCTCCATCCGGTTTAAGACTGATGTAACGAATTCCCATTTCGGTAAGAACCGACAAACAAGGAAGAACATAGTATTCGGCACCTACACCGCCATTAATTGAAAAAACGGAAGCATCTTGATCTCTGCCGTTACCTTTTAATGTAAAACTACCGAAAGCAAGTCCGCCGAAGAAATAAATGTTCAAATTGTTAATTGTCAAAACATTACCTATAACCTTTCCGCCGATCAGAAATCTCGATGTTGCATCTCCGCTGCCAAAACCCAACTGAACATCTATGGCAAACTTATCATCAAACCAATATCTTCCGGCAATTTCATCAAAAGATAAATCCGGTGCACCGTTTACACCGCTTACAGCTTGATTAAAATTTGCTTTTGAATAACCTACACCGAAACTCCCGCTTGATGAACTTGAACTGCTTGATTTTCCTGTATTTTTGCTTGCTGCCGCAAAAACAGTACCTACACATAAAAACAAAGCCAATGTTAAAATTGCCAACTTTCTCATTTTTTACTTCCTCCCGTTTTTATTAAATTTGATTTTTATTCTATAAAATTGATTTATAAATTACAATAAATCGCTCGGATCGAGTTCTATATTGATAAAAGTTCCGGAAGGTAACTTTATTGAAGATTGTAAATATTCCAAAACTTCTTTTAACTGTTTTCGTTCACCCTTTAATATTATTTGCCATCTGTAAGTTCCGTTCAATTTTGAAATATAAGATTGTGCGGGACCGAGCACCGATACAGGATAATTTGATTTGTTTATTTGTTCTTCGATAAATTTATAAACTTTTTCCGTAAACTCAAACGATTTTTTGTTATCTTTGTTTCTGACTGTAATTTTAGCTATATTACAAAAAGGCGGATAAGATAAATCTTTTCTGAACTCTATTTCCTGATTGTAAAAGTCTTTATAGTTATATTCTTTGGCAAATTTCAAAGCATAATTTTCCGGATGTTTTGTTTGCACCAATACTTTCCCTTTTATTTCCGCTCTTCCGCATCTTCCCGCTACTTGTGTAATAAGTTGAAAAGTTCTTTCCGAAGACCTGAAATCGGGCAAATATAAAGAGGTGTCGGCATCAACAACACATACTAAAGATACTCTCGGAAAATCAAATCCTTTTGTTACCATTTGAGTGCCTAATAGTATTGAATACTCTTCACTTTTTATCCCCTCGTAAACATCCGTATAAACCTGTTTTGATGTCGCGGTATCTCTGTCCAACCTGAAAACTTTTGTATGAGGAAATAAATTTTTTAAATCTTCTTCCACTCTTTGCGTGGCAACACCTATTATTCTGTATTCGTATTTACCGCATGTTGGACATTTTAACGGAAACTTCATTTGTTTTCCGCAATAATGGCATTCCAAATGTTCGGGATGTTTGTGATATACCATAGCTACGGAACAGTCGGGACATTGAATTACCGTATCGCAATGTTTACAGATTATAGACGGTGAAAAACCTCTTCTGTTTAAAAATATTATCACTTGTTCTCTTCTTGCCAAAGCTCTTTTTATTGCTTGCAACATAGGTTTTGAAAAAACAGAAACCGTCATTTTTAAATTGTTTAAAGGAATCATTTTTACTTGAGGCATTTCTTTTTTATCTATTCTGTAAGGCATTTCTATTAACTTATATTTATTTTCTATAGCGGAATAGTACGATTCTACAGACGGTGTCGCAGAACCGAAAACCGTAACGGCATTATTATATTTTGCTCTCCATAATGCAATTTCTTTTGTATCATAAGAAGGTTTGTTATTCTGTTTATATGTATTTTCGTGTTCTTCGTCTATTATGATAAGCCCTAAATTTGTAAAAGGTAAAAATATTGCAGACCTTGCACCGACAACAATTTTTATTTCTCCGTTTTGTATAGCATCGAAAATTTTATATTTTTGTATTGTCGTTACTTCGCTGTGCCATAAAGCAACAATATTACCGAACCTTTTGTTTAATATGGAAATAAATTGCGGAGTTAACGATATTTCCGGCAACAAAAATATTGCGGATTTATTGTTGTCGATTGCAGTTTGAATACTTCTTAAATAAACTTCCGTTTTTCCCGAACCGGTAACACCGTGTATCAAAAAACTTTCATTTTTTCCGTCTTTAATTGATTGTTCTATTTGTTCTATAGCATTTTTTTGATATTGTGTCATATCAAAATCAGGATTGAAGGTTTTCGTTTTGTTTTTTTTGACTTTTGATTTCCTTTTCGGAACTTTTAACGATATGGGAACGATTGTTGCCAAAGCTTCACCTATCGAACACAAATATGTTTCCGAAAGCCATTTGGCAAGTTCTACCGCTTCATCGGTTAAAATTTCTATATCATCTATAACTTTTGTTATGTTTTTCAGCTTTATATCTTTTTTTTCATAATTTTCAATTACGGATATAACATAACCATCGAGAGTTCTTGTTCCGAAAGGCACGGTAACTCTTCTGTATTTTAATTGTTTATCTTTTAATTCTTCGGGAATTGTATAATAAAAAGATTTATTCAGCGGAACGGGTAAAACAACTTCTGCAACTTTCATTTTTAACCCTTTTTGTTAACCAATGCCATTACTTTTTGCATATCGTGCCAAACATCTTTTTTTAATTTAGGATTTCTTAATAATGCTGCAGGATGATATGTAGGCATTAAAGGTATTCCCATATATTCGGTAAATTTTCCTCTTAAATTACTTATAACATCATCGCTCTTTAATAAGGCTCTCGTAGAAGATGCTCCCAATGTTATAATAACTTTCGGGGAAATTATCTTTATTTGTTCATCAAGATAAGGTTGACATGTTTGCATTTCTTCCGGTGTAGGAGGTCTGTCATTTCCTTTAAGTTCCGGATTTTCGGGGTTTTTCATGGGATGACATTTTACTATATTGGCAATATAAACGGTTTCTCTTTTATATCCCATAGCTTCTATAATTTTAGTTAACAAATCCCCCGCCCTTCCGATGAAAGGTTGTCCTTCATGATCTTCTTGAAATCCCGGTCCTTCTCCTACAAACATAATATTTGCATAAGGATCTCCGCTGCCGCAAACGGCATTCAATCTGTGCTTTCCCAACTCACATTTTTTACAAGCACATATTTCACCTTTTAAATCTTCCAATTTTTGTTCGGCATTTTTTGTTTGTATGTTTTTTTTCTGAACGGGTTGTTCTTGTTTTATTGTTCTTTTCATTTGGGTATTTTCTTGCTTTATAGTTTTTTGTTCGTCCGCTTTAACGACCGTTTTAGCTTCTTTTATCGATTCTTCCTGTTTTGTTTTTTTCGATAACAGAGTTTTATCCAACACAAGTTCTTCTTCTCCCCAATTTTTGTATTCTTCTATTGAGGTTCTAACGAGTCTTAACAGTTTTATATATTCCGATTGATTCATTGATTATCTCTTTTGCAACTTTTTCTTTTGATACTAATTTTATTTTTTTTACGGATCCGTCTTTAAAAATCAGTACGGGTGATGATTTTTCCGAAGAAATGGTATTTGCTCCGTTAGCAACAATCATATCCAACTGTTTTTCTTTTAATTTCGTTTTGGCATAAGATAAAAGATTTTTTGTTTCCAAAGCAAAACCTACAACAACCTTTTTATTCTTATGATTTCCGACATATTTTATAATATCTGGATTTTTTATAAGTTTTAAATTTATTGTATCACTGCCGATGTCTTTCTTTTTTATTTTGTTTTTTGCAACAGAAACCGGTCTGTAGTCCGAAACAGCGGCCGCTCCTATAAAAATATCCGCGGATTTTAAATTTTGTTTTACGGCAGATAACATTTCCTTTGCACTTATGACATTTATAACTTTACAATTTTTGTTTTCGGGAATATCTATATCGGAAGGACCTTTTACCGCTATAACTTTACAATTTTGTTTCAATGCTTCCTGAACCAACGCTTTCCCCATTTTACCGGAAGAAGCATTTGATATAAACCTTACGGGATCTATATATTCCCTTGTAGGACCTGATGTAATAAGTATTGTTACAGTCATTTTATTTTAATTGATTTTCTATTGTTTTAAGTATTGTTTCATTATCGGCAAGACAACCGTCACCGACAACTCCGCAAGCAAGAAGTCCCGGTTTTGCATCTACTATTTCATATCCGTAACTTTTTAAGGTTTCAATATTTTTTTCAACGGCTTTATGATGATACATATTATGGTTCATTGCCGGACAAACTATAATCTTTGCCGTTGTTGCTATTGCTGTGGATGTAACTAAATTATCCGCCATACCGTTAGCCAATTTTGAAATTGTGTTTGCCGTTGCAGGAACTATTACATAAACATCTGCCTTTTGTGCAAGAGAAATATGTTCTATTTCAAAATAAGAACTGTCGAACATATCCACCACAACTTTATTTTTAGATAACGACTGAAAAGTTAAAGGTGTAATAAATTTTGTTGCCGCTTCCGTCATTACACAGATAACATTAGCTTCCATTTTGATAAGAGATCTTACCAAATCGCAAACTTTGTATATTGCAATACCGGCACAAATACCGACAACTATATTTTTACCTTTTAAATTAGTTTGCTGCATTTTCTTCTGCTTTTTCCTCTTTTGCCGCAGCTCTCTTTTTCTTTATTTCTTCTATTTTTTCATAACTTGCCTCGCCGGACAAAACATCTCTCACTGCTTTATCCAACAATTCCGCCTGAGATAACTTTCTATACTCATCTTCATCTTTCTTTACTTTTATCCAATCTATTGCAAGCTTTGTAACCTCATATTTCCCTTTACCGGATGCAAAGAATAATTCTTCTATTGGTCTTTCTTCATTGGTCATTTTACTTTCCCCCACAAATATTTTTATTTCTTTTTATTGATAATCTTTCCGCACAAATTACGGACTTAACTTCCTGTATACTTTTATCTAACTTATCATTCAAAATCAAATAATCGTACTTAGGTAAATAAGTCAGTTCTTTTTTTGCATTTTCAATTCTTCTTTTTATGACTTCCAACGAGTCTTTATTTCTTTTTATCAATCTTTCTTTTAATATTTTTAAACTCGGTGTAGTAATAAAAATCATTAAAGCGTCTTTATACTGTTTTTTTATTTTAACCGCACCTTGAACATCTATATCCAGTAAAATATCTTTCCCTTTATTTATTGTTTGTTCCAATACTTTTTTTGATGTCCCGTAAAAATGGTCGTGAACCTTTGCCCACTCTACAAACATATTTGTTTTAACCATCTTTTTAAATTCACTGTCGTTAACAAAGAAATACTCTCTACCGTTCTTTTCTCCTTTTCTCGGTTCTCTTGTAGTAGTGGAAACGGAATAAACAATATTCTTATCGCTTTTTATTAAAGCATCGCAAATACTCGTTTTTCCGGCACCCGAAGGAGCAGAAACAATAATAATCATTCCCTTCTTTTTCATAATCTTATATTTTATTAAAAAAAAGAGAAAAAGGCAAAAAGCAATTTATAATTTACAATTTATAATTTATAATTTATGTGTTTTTTGCAAGGCAAAAAACTTAACTTTAACAAAAATTGCTTTACAGTTTTTACCGACATTATACATTGTAAATTATCAATTATAAATTATAAAAAAAAAGCCGGGCAGAAAAATCCGCTCGGCTTTTGTATAATTTTTATATTACTTTATATCTGATGTACAATGAGGGCATTTTGTTGCCTTTATATCGATTTCGGAAAAGCAATAAGGACATTTCTTTGTTGTAGGTGCTGCCGGTGCAGGTGCCGGTTCTTCTTTCATTTTGTTAATAGCTTTAATTATTATGAAAATTGCGAAAGCTACTATTAAGAAAGAAATTATACTGTTAATAAAGAATCCCAAATTCATTGTTACGGCTCCTGCTGCTTTTGCCGCTTCCAAAGAAGCATAAGGTGCTGCAGTTTCCGCTCCGTCTCTTAATACGATAAACCAATTTGTAAAATCAATATTTCCCAACAAAAGACTGATAGGAGGCATTATAACATCTGCAACCAAAGAATTAACTATTTTTGTAAATGCAGCTCCTATGATGATACCTACTGCCATATCCATCACATTTCCTCTTGCGATGAACTTTTTAAATTCACTGATAAAACTCTTCATTTACTTTCTCTCTCCTTTTTTTAGATTTGATAAATCTTTAATTTGTAAATATACAAAATTAAAATTTTTAAAGCAATTTATTTGTTTTGTTTTTCCCGATAAAAGAAAGTATTTCAGCTGTATTTTCTTTAAAATATGCCCTGCCTAATATCAGCTGAGAATCTACTGCAACCGGTTTTTCCGTTTCTATTACAACAGGAGTACCTTCTTTATCAATAGTAATATCCCAACTACAAAATTTAAGCCAGGGAATTGCGGAATGAAGTTTTTTTACCGTTTCTCCGACTTTGGGAAACAAATCTATTTTATAATCTTTAAATTTAACACCTGTATCCGGATGAGCATAATATTTTTTTCTTTCTTTTATACAAAAAGCAAAATCATATAAACAACCGTCATCTTTTATTCCCGTCAATAAGCTTTTGCTTCCAAGCCCGTTCCAATCAACAAAACCGTTTTCTCTGCCTATTTTAAAAGCATAATTTATTATTTTGATTTGGTTATTCCATATAAGAGAAGAAACTGAAAAAGTATTTACGGATTTTGAATAAATATCGGAAAGGCTTTTGTGACAAACTATTCTCTCTTGAACAACAAAATCTTTTTTATAATTTTCTTCAATAATATCTTTTATACTTGTTCCGGAATAAATATCCGTGCCGTTTACTATATTAACAACTCTGCAATTTCTTGCAAATCCCGAATCATCAAAAGCCGTAGGTTTAATAAAAACTTCACCGATGTTCGACATTTTTTCATAAAAACTTTCTTTTGAAATTATATTATTATCAAAATCAAAAAAGTTATCGTTTATTGAATAAAAATATCTTTTCGGCGTTTTTACTCCGGCAAAGTCGGCACAAAGATATAAAAAATTTTTATCTTTCAACACTTCATAATAATTTTTTTCCGTATTCATTTTATCTACAAAACGCAAGAAAATATCAAGAGGAATATATTTTACATCGAATTTTCCGCTGTACATTGTAAACAAATTATGCCATTTATAATCAATTTTTTTGCCATAATTTTCTTTATAAAATTTATCTATTTCAACTTTCTGTTCTTTCGTTAATATGTTTTTATTTAAGGCGGAATCAAAATAGTTTGCAAAATATCTGTAAAGATATTGTCTTCTGATATATGCCGAACAACTAATAATAAAAGATCTCATACCGTAACTACCGAATATAGAAAGAAAAAGATTTCTTAATTTTTTTTTCATAACAAAAACCTCATTTTGCTCGGCAAACAGTTTTATTATTTAAATTATTTTTTATTCTTTAACCAACTCAAAAGTTCTTCCGTATATTCTCCGAAAAAACCTTCTTTATACAAAACTTGCTGCGGAAACAGTTCCCCCGGTGATTCTATTTCCAGAATAACAGGATTACCATCAATTCCAATAGTAATATCCCATTTGCAAAAACCTAACCATGGGATATAAGAATGCATTTTTTTTGCAGCTTCAAACACTTTTTGAAAATTTTCTATCTTGTGGTTTTTAAAAATAAAACCGGTATTAGGATGAGAAGAATACCACTTGTATTGATTTATACACAAAGCAAATTCAGATAAAAAGCCTTGGCTATCTATGGTAATAATAAGCCCTTCTTTCCGTATTCCGGAAAAATCCGTAACAGAGTCATTCATTCCTATTTTCAAAATCGGTTTATCTATTATTTTCATTTCTCCGTTCCAAATAAAAGTATAAACGGAAAAAGTGTTAACGGATTTAGAATAGATATCAGAGATACTTTTATGACAAACAATTTTTTCCTGAACTATAAAATCTTTATTGTATTCTTTTTCTATTATATCTTTTATTCTTTTTTTGGAATAAATATCTATTCCTTCCGTTACATTTATCAATTTACAATTTCTTGCATATCCGGAATTAAATGTCTGTGTCGGCTTAATAAAAACTTCCCCTATGTTCGACATTCCTTTATAAAAAGCTTCTCTTGAAATTATATTGTTATTCGAATCAAAAAAAAGATTTTTTATCGAACAAAAAAATTTTTTGGGGACTTTTATATTTGCCGAATCAGCAATGTTATAAATAAAATTTTTATCGTAAATAAGAGAATCTAAATTTGAATTTAATTTTTCCGTAATTTTTATAAAAATTCGAGGAGATATATATCTTACATCGAATTTATTATTAAGATTTACCATGAAATTATGCCATATGTAAGGAATTTTCTTACCGTAATTTTTTTTATAAAAATTGTCTATCTCTTGTTTTTGTTCTTTACTTAAAACCTTTTTTTTAACATCTTTAATTTTACATACAGCTTCAAAAACTCTAAGATAATGCGCATACGAAAGTTCTTTAAGCAAAAACAAATAGAATCCAAAACAAATCTTCCAATAAAACGCAAGGCATAATAAAAGGATTTTTCTTTTCATAATTTAAATTATGTTTTTTTCGCTAAAAAAGCATATAAAAAAATTATATATTTTTTATACATTTGATTATATATATTAAATTGGTTATAATCAAATATAAATATCCCTTTTGGAGATGAAAATGAATCTTTTAAAAGAAACAAAACAACATTACTTTTTTGTTATGATAATTGAGTTTGTATTTTTATCTTGTGTTTATTGGTTCTTGTTTTCTTTTAATTTTTCACATTTCTTGGTATATTTGTTAGCTTTAATTTTTTATTTTACATCTTACAAATATTGGATTAATATACTTATAAAAAAAGAAAATCTTTTATTAAGCAACAGCGAACATTTCACAATGATAAGCACAATAATGTTACTGATTATTCTCTTAATAAATTCAATCACAAACACCGGTTATTATAAAGACATTATTTTTATTTACGGAACAATATTAATAATTTTTATTGCTTATTACATATACAGAATAAAAAAACAAAAAAAATCACAAGTTCCCGTTATAAAATTTTCATCCGCAACAAAAATTTTAGCAACATTAAGTTGTTTGTTTTTAGTGTTTGATTTTTATGTTTATAATGCAGGTAAATTCAGTATTCAGTTGATATTATACATACCTTTCTTATTTTTAATTCTTTCTTTCCTATTGTTTATTTACAAAAAAGTTTTTGAATTTAAAACTCTTTTTGCTTTAATTCTTTTTTGTAATATTTATATGCTTACGACTTTTTTTCTTGTTTTAAATTACATTTCAAACAATTTATTATCATTTACATTATTTTTCCATTTTGTAATATTTTTATCGATATCTTATTTGTTAATCGCAAACTCAAAGTTAGTTAAGGAAGATTTTTTATACAGCAAAGAATTTTTATCGTTAATATCCGTAAATATACTGTTGATTTTCCTATATTTGACAAATATTTTGTCTTTTACAATTCCGCCAATAATTATAAGCTATATTTTTTTCGTAGCAATATTACTAATAACTTATCTTGCTATTTATAATTATAAAAACTATATAAATTAACAATTGCTTTTTACAAATATTTTATTTAAAATAAAAAAAATACTTTATAAGGATTTTTATGCAACCCGCAATATCTGTAATCATCCCCGTTTTTAATACGGAAAAATATATCGGTAACTGTATCAACAGTATAATCGGTCAAACATTAAAAGATATTGAAATAATATGTGTAAATGATTGTTCCGCGGATAATTCCTTAAAAATCTTACAAGACTTTTCAAAACGGGATATAAGAATAAAAATCATCAATTTAAATGAAAACAAAGGTGTATCTAACGCAAGAAACACAGGTATGGATATTGCACAAGGAGAATATATCTATTTTATAGATTCCGATGATTGGATTGACGAAAATTATCTTGAAGAGATGCTGAACAAAATAAAAGAAACAAATTCAGATGTAATAATAAATGCAAATTTTGTTAAAGAATATGATAATAAAGCAAAAAAAGCTTACGGAACATTTAATTTTCTTACGAGAGATTTTGAATGTTTTGATTCAAAAATCATTCAAAGATTTTTCCCTCCCGTAATTTGGACAAGATTATATAAAAGAGAATATTTAAACCAATACAATTTTAAATTCCCCTCTATAAAATGCGGTGCGGAAGATATATATTTTGCTTATGCTTGTGATTTAATGCAAGATAAATCTTATGTTTTTAAAGGTCCTTATCACCATTATTTTCAACGTCAAACATCGGCAATGCATTCGAAAGAGAGAGGCTTTCATTACTTTGAAAGTTTTAAGTTATTGTATTCTTTCTTAAATACTCATAAAATTAATTTAGACGATATAAAATTGTTTTTTGTAGAATCTTTAATTATAGATAACGAACAAAAATTTAATTTTATAAAGACATATTTAAATGAAATTAAAGATGTTTTTTATAAAAACATTAATATTTATAATGAACAAGAAAAATTTTTATTTAATATTATGAAAGAATTTCCCGATTTTAAAGATTTTATATCGAAATATAATCCTAATATCTCTTTAAGTTTTTTAAAAAACAGAATGGTAACAAAAAAATGATAACAGAAAACACAAACAACGAAAAAACAATAGAAAAAAGAATTTATAAGTGGAAAGAGAAACTTATAGATTTATCGAAAAGAAACAGATTATTAAATTTTAAATTTTCAAAATCTTTAACTTTAAGAATTATCGATGAACAACCTCCGGAAATATATAAAGCGTTGGTTCGGGAATTACACTCTTTGGAGTTTTTACCGATAAAAGAAAATGCCGCAAATATTCCCGAACAAGAAAAAAAGCCCTTGGAAGAATTAAACGAAGGAATAGAATTTAGAGCTCGGGAATTTAAAGAATATACATCTGCGGAATTAAGTAAAAAACACACGGATAAATATTTACAAACAAAACTTTCAGTTCAGGATTTAAACAAGGTATTAAACAAAATAAGTACAACGGCAAGATCCACCAATGACGATTTAGGATACAATGTTTTGTTTTTGGCTTTGGGAAGTGTAATTTGGTACGAAAAAGACAGCAGTAACGAACCCATGGAAGCTCCTGTTCTGTTGGTTCCGGTTGAAATAAAGAGAAAAAGTATAGGTCAACCGTTTACCGTTAAATATAATGAAGATTCTGTTATATTAAATCCCGCACTTATACTTAAACTTAAAAGAGATTTCGGTATAAATTTAGAAGATATTGCTATTGACGAAGAAGAAATAAATCCTATCGATATTTTTATTAAAGTTCAAAATAAAATAAGCAAAAATCCGCGTTGGAAGCTGTTAAACAATATTTACATAGGTTTGTTTTCTTTTGCCAAATTCGTAATGTATAAAGACTTGGAAGAACACCAAGCCATAATTAAAAGAAACAATTTCGTTGAAACCATTTGCGGATTAAACGATAATAAACAAGTTTCCGCCGAAGATATTTGTCCCATATCCGAATTGGACAACATTGTTCATCCGCACGGAACTTATCAAATTTTGGATGCCGATTCTTCACAACAACAAGCAATACAAGTTGTAAAATCGGGAAACAATTTGATTATAGAAGGTCCTCCGGGAACCGGCAAAAGTCAAACCATTGCAAATATGATAGGAGAACTTCTGGCACAAAACAAAAAAGTTTTATTTGTTAGCCAAAAAATAGCGGCTTTGGAAGTAGTGAAAAATCGTTTAGCAGCCAACGGTTTAGCTCCTTTTTGTTTGGAACTGCACAGCAACAAAACAAACAGAAAAAATGTTCTCGGCGAACTTGCTAAAAGTTTAGACTACAAATTTGTAGGAAATTACGATTCTCAGAGTTTATCTAAAATATTAACCGATATAAAATCTTTAAAAGTTTATTCGAAAGAGTTGCATACCCCCGCCGGATTAGTAAAAATTTCCCCTTACAAGGCAATAGGGATTGTTTTGGATAACAATCATATTCCCGAATTCAGATACATATTTGAAAACTACGACAAATGGACAGACGAAGATTTATCTGCAAAAAAAGAACTTTTTAAAAACGCAACGGAAACAATAAAAAAATTAGGAAATCCGAAAGACTTTGCATGGTACGGCACACAAGTAAGAGAACTTTCTCTTAAAGAAAAAATGAATTTAAAAACAGAAATCGATTATCTTATAAAAAGTATAGATGAAGTTGAAAAAAATATTAATTTTTTATGTGAAGAACTTTTATTGAAAAAAGTTACAAAAATATCACAAATTGAAGATTTTATAACGGTTGCAGATTCCGTTTCGAATATTTCCGATTCGGCACTTTCTTATATGGAAAACACCGATATAAATTTCGAAGAAGATGTTAAACTTGTTCGTGATACGGTAAAACAATTTACCACATTTAACAATAGAATAAAGAACAAATATAATTCGCAAATTTTAAATCAGGATATTGATGATTTAATATCAAAATTATCTCTTTACGGATTTGTATCAAAATTATTTTTTAAGTTCAATAAAAATTATAATTTCTTTAAACAGTTTTTTATTAACAATCATAAGCCGGGCTTTTACGAATTGCTCTATGACTTAAACAATATTAAAGAATTGAAAAAATCAACAGCAGAACTCGATAAATGCGATAATATAGCTGCAAAATTGTATTCTCAATATTGGAACAAAAATAATCCGGATGATAATGATATAAAAAGGCAATGTAACCGTCTTTTAAAATTTAAAGAACTCATAAGAGAAGACTCTTCTTTTAAAGAAAGCATTACGGAAAAGATAAAGAACAAAAAAATAGATTATAAAAAAGTCAAAATCGCAACAGATACAATATCCCAACTCCAAGAACCGATAAAAACAAAACTTGATATTATTACCGACATATTGAAATTCGATTGGAATAAAGCTTTTGCTTGTCAATATTCCGACATTGACATTAATGCTTTAAAAAACAAATTCTCTGCTGTTTCACAGAAAGCCGACGACTTGACTTTATGGATAAAACATTTGGACTTAACCGATGAAATAGAAAAAGAAGGTTTGACTCCTTTCTGGAACAAATGTGTTGAAGCAAATCTGTCTTTGGATGATTATTCGGTAGCATTAGAAACGGAATTTTTGAGAATATGGTTAATGGGATATGTTTTTGAAAATAACGATATTTTAAAGAACTTTAATTCTTTGGAACAAGACGATTTAGTAAAAGAATTTAAAAATTTAGACAAAGGACAAATTGTTTCCGCAAAAGACAGACTTGTATCAAAACTTTCGTCAAATATAAATTTTGCAAAACAACAATATCCGAAAGAAGTTTCCGAACTTAAAAGATTATGTAAATTGCAACGAATAAGAAAATCTTTAAGACAAATTATTCGCTCTGTTCCGAAACTGTTTTTAGAGTTAAAACCGTGTTTAATGATGAGTCCTTCAACGGTTGCACAACTTTTGGATCCTAATATATTTCATTTTGATGTAGTTGTGTTTGATGAAGCAAGTCAGTTAACTACGGAAGATTGTATCGGTTCTATAATAAGAGGTTCAAAACTTGTTGTTACCGGCGACACAAAACAGTTGCCGCCGACATCTTTCTTTAGAACCGTACTTGAAACAGATGAAGAAGAAATTGATGATGAACAAACTCAAGAACAGGAAAGAGAAGATTTGGACAGTATTCTTGATGAATGTACCACATCCGGATTTCCGCAATGTATGTTAAAGTGGCATTACAGAAGTAAGCACGAACATTTAATTGCTTTTTCAAATAAGCATTTATATCAAGATTTGTATACCTTTCCCAACTGTATAGAAACTTCCGATACTTTGGGCGTAAAATTTAATTATCATATACCTACGCCGGCAACAAAAGAAGAGATGTGTTCGGAAGAAGCAAAAATTGTGGCAAAAGCGGTTATGCAGCATGCAAAAAATCACCCTAATATGTCATTAGGTGTTGCAACATTAAATATCAAACAAAAAAGCTTAATAGAAAACGAAATTGAAAAACTGAGAGAACAAGACCCGTCATGCGAAGATTTTTTCAACAACAGCGGGCAAGAATATTTCTTCGTTAAAAACTTGGAATCGGTTCAAGGCGACGAAAGAGATGTTATTATGATAAGTGTAGGTTATTTCAAAAACAAAAACGGAATTCTTTCAATGAATTTCGGTCCTATAAATCAAGACGGCGGTGAAAGAAGACTTAATGTGTTGGTAACAAGATCAAGATACAAGATAGAAGTTTTCAGCGGAATAAAAGCTTCCGACTTTAACCTTGAAAAAACAAGCAGCACCGGTGTAAAGCTTTTACAGGCATATTTGGATTTTGCGGAAAAAGGTGAAAGCTCTTTAAACAAAAAAGAAGACAACTCTTTTGAAAATAATACTTTTGTTTCCCCTTTTGAAGAATCCGTTTACAAAGCTTTAACGGAAAAAGGATATTTGGTATCTTCTCAAGTAGGTTGTTCAAACTACAAAATAGATTTAGCCGTAAGAGACAAAAACAATCCGAATAAATTTTTGGCAGGAATAGAATGTGACGGACCTACTTATAATTCTTGTGCAACAATCAGAGACAGAGACAGATTAAGGCAGGAAGTATTGGAAAGATTAGGTTGGAAAATGTATAGAATTTGGTCAACCGATTGGTTCAAAAACCCTAAAGAACAGCTTGAGAAGCTTACAAATTTTATAGATAATGTAAAGAATTAAAATATATTTTATATGAATACTAAAAATTTTATTTTAGCTATATCGTTAATCACATTTACTGCATTACCTGCAAATGCAGACATTATATGGCCGTCTCTTTATATTGCCAAAGGAATGTTAAGTTTTAAAGTAATTCTTTTAGGTTTAATTTTTGAGTTGTTATTCGTAAAATATTTTACAAAAGTCAGCTGGAAAAAAGCATCTATAGTTACATTTTTAATGAATTTTATTACAACAATACTCGGAATAATATTTATTCCCCTGTCCGGTTTAGGTTCGGAATTTGTTTTTGATTTTGTGTTTCATGCTTACGATAAGTTCGGTATAGGAACATTCCATTGGAGTCATTGGCTTGCAGCTTATTTACTTGTAATTTTTATAAATACAATTATAGAAGGTTTATTCATAAAACTGACATTAAAAATAAAAATACTAAAAACATTTTGGTGGTTACTGATTGCAAATGCCATCAGTGTATTTATATGTTTTTTGTTTTATGTTACAAGCTTATGATAAAAAGTTTATAATCCAAGTTTATAATAATGAAAATAGAAAAAAGGGTGGTTTGTTTTATACAAGGTTAACTGTTTGTTTATCTGTACTTACTCTAATATAACCGTAAATCATTTTAATCTCCATATAAAAAAATCTCTTTGTTTTATGTATAATAAGTGCTAACATTTAGGAGAAATTTTATGAAAAAAAACATTATTGCCGTTGCGGTTATTGTTGCATTAACATTTGTTTCCTGTCAGAACAATCAAGCAAACATTGAAAAACAAAACATAAATTCGGTTGTCGAAAGTTCTGAAACAAAAAATATTTCATCAATACAGGAAGAAGAAAAAGAAACGACTTATTTCCCCGCCATTGAACGATATTTGATAAATGAGTGCGGCAGCAAATATCTCGAAGGGCAATATTGTGTTCCTTTTCAAACAGTTATATCTGTAGATGAACGAAATTCCGATGATATTCTTGTTTGGGGTGATTTTTGGGTATTCAACTACAATTTGGGAGGTGATACACTTGAAACCGTATCCGGAGGAAGCCATCCGGGACTTATGCATATCAAACAAACGGATACCGGATATGAGGTAACAGCTTTTGATCAAGCGGAAGACGGATCAAGAAACTTACCAAGTGCTAAAAGAATCTTCGGTGAAAGATACACAGCCTTTCATGCTGTTAACAGTGATGCTGAAAGAAGAGAAAAACATAGAGCGGAAGTTCTTGCAACATATGTAAAAAAACACAATATTCCGGCAACAAAATATAAAGATTACGGCTGGTCGGCTAAAAGTTTAACGAATTAATTCTGATTTTTTATAAAAAGTCTTATCGGATTAAAATTTCTGTGCAGTTTTCCTATAAAGCAATAATTTATATTATATTTTAAGCAAGTTTCAAAAATAAACAGTCTTATTTTATCTCTTAAATTTAAAATATTATAATTCAAAATACATTCATCAATAAAAATAAACTTTTTAATTAAAACAAACATTCTTTTTGATTCTTCAAAAGGAAGTTTTTCAATATCTCTCGCATACTCAATTAAAATATGTGTATAACAATTTGGGAGATATTTTTTTAATTTGTTTTTGTTTAGTAGAATAAGTTGCTCATTATATTTAATTATATCCTCAATTGTGAGAGAAGAATTTGCAGAGTTTTTCAAGTTCCTTCTATAATAGTAAATTGCATTTTTTATTAAAATAAATTTATGTGCAATTATAATCGCTTCCCACATAAACAAAGTATCTTCCATTTTAATTGATACATTAAATGACATCTTGTTATTAAATATAAAATCTTTTTTAAATATATTTGCACATACGGTAGATAACTGCATACCAAGCTTTTCTAAAAATATATTTTTGTTTTCTTTTTCATAAATTATTCTGTTGTAAAAAGTTTTTTTAATGTAAACCGGCATATCACTGAATTTATGAGTTGTATTGTCAAACAAAGAAAATTTTGCGACAACAAAATCAGTATCGTATTTTTCTATTGCTTTATGTAAAATATCTAAATAATCACTTGCAACCCAATCATCTGAATCTACAAATGTTATATATTTACCCCCGGCTATTTTTATACCTTCATTTCTTGCATTTCCTTGTCCTTTGTTTTCCATCAAATTAATAATTACAAATCTATCGTCTTTTTCAGCATATTCTTCAAGGATATCATAAGAATTATCCGTTGAGCAATCGTTTATACATATACACTCGAATTCTTTAAATATTTGATTAACAATGCTATCCAAACACTGCCTTAAATATTGTTCCGTATTATATACGGGTATTATTATTGTTATTTTTGGTTCTGTTTTCATTTTATTAGTCTTGATTTAATAGAATATGATGCTATATTATTTTTATAATACTCAAAAATATCGGTTACACAATGATAACCTATGGCATATCTTTTTTCCTCGGGTTTCCAACAAGTATATGACTGTTGTATAACTCTTTCAATTTTACTTCTTATCTCGTCAGATATTTCTTCCTTTTGCATGTTAAAAAACAAACTAAGAACAAATTTCCTTTTTCCTTTAGGGTAATGATATGATTCTATAAAAAATTTTGATTTTTTAAAAAATCTTTCCTTTAGTAAAGCCTTTGCGGCTAAACCGAGATTATAATGGTCTTCATGTTGATACCTTCCGAATCTAAAAGGAGCAATTGTTCGAATTTCAACATCTTTACCGTATATGGATACAAAATGTTTAATAATTTCTTTGGCATATTCGACAGACAAAGATCCATCAACGGCTCTTTTCTCATATATATGAATATTCTCTAACGGAATTCCCATAGCAGTACAACTTGCAATGAATTCACAATCTCTTGCCTTTATAAATTCTTCTTCGGATAAATTATAATTATGAATTTGATGATGTATTTGACATATTTTATTACTGTTTAATCTTTGTCTTGCCGGCGATTTTGAACCATCGGTACATAAAACGATATGAACCTCTTTATTTGGTAATAAACATGTTTTACAAATATCAACACCCATTGTTAATAATTCATCGTCTTGATGAGGTGAAAAATATAAAACAATATCTTTTTTATCTGCCATAAATATATCCGAAAATTTATTTATATTATCTATTATACTTTTTTTAAGTATAAAAAACTTAATTTGTCTGTTGTTTTTATATATTTGTTGTAGTATAATAATTTCTATCAAAACAAAAGGAATTTAATTTATGAAAAATATAGCAATAGTTACCGGTGCAAGCAGCGGGCTCGGCAAAGAATTCGTAAAACTTTTGATTGACGATAAGAATTTCGATGAAATATTTATTCTTGCAAGAAGCAAAGATAAATTGGATAAATTGAGACAAGATTACGGTGATAAGATTATTCCTTATGTAACAGATTTATCTGATATTAACAACATTAAAACTTTCGGCAAATATTTAGAAAAAGAAGATATAAATATTAAATTACTAATTAACAATGCGGGGTTTGCTAAATTTTGTTCTTATGACGATATTTCAATAGACGAGTCTTTAAATATGATTAATTTAAATGTGTCGGGTGTAGTTGCAATGGGATTAGTTTGTATTCCGTTTATGAGTAAAGATTCTCATATCATAAATATAGCATCACAAGCATCTTTTCAACCGCTTCCTTATCAGAACATATATAGTTCAACAAAATCTTTCGTTAAAAACTACTCAAGAGCACTAAATATAGAACTTAAAGAAAAAGGTATAACCGTAACCGCCGTTTGTCCGGGATGGATAAAGACAAGCTTGTATGACAGAGGGTGTATAAATGCCGTGAAAGGGACTACAAAGTTTTCTCATATGGTTACACCGGATGTCGTTGCAAAAAAAGCATTAAAAGATGCTTATAAAAATAAAGATATTTCTGTTTACGGAATATATGTAAACTTTTGCAGGTTACTGTCAAAAATATTACCCGAAAAATTAATAATGAAGATATGGCTTTTACAACAGAAAATTAAGCCGTAAAATTATAATATGACAAAAGTTTCAATAATAATACCGGTATACAATACCGAACAATATTTAAGTCAATGTCTCGATAGCGTTATAAATCAAACTTTTCGGGACATAGAAATAATAGTTGTTAACGATGCATCTACAGACAATTCTTTATCTGTTATAAAAGAATATCAACAAAAAGATAACAGAATTGTTTTAATTAATGTTACCGATAATTGCGGTTTATCGAATTCAAGAAACTTGGGAATAAAAAAAGCAAAAAGTCCGTATATAACTTTTGTAGACTCAGACGACTGGATTAGAAAAGATTATATAGAATTTTTATTTAATAATATAGAAAAATTTAAATGCGATGCTTTTTCCGGCTCTTATTATGTATATAATAATAAAACTTCACAATACGAAACAAGAAAATACTCTTTTCTTACGACAAAACATAAAAACAATAAAAATTTAATAGTGTTACCGAGTATAAATTGTAGTCCGTGGTGCAAAATATATAACAAAGATTTTTTATTAAAAAACAATTTATTTTTCAGGTTGCGTCGTCGTGAAGATTCTTTGTTCTTATACGACCTTGTAATACATAAAGCAAGAATCATATATGTTAATGAGCCTATCTATTTTTATAGAGTTAACAGAAAAAACTCTTTAACTTCTTCCAATTATTTTATACTGCATGATGTTATTTTTCTGTTAAAAGAAATAAGAAAAACATTGTATAAAGAAAATCTTTTCGGAGATTATTTTAGAGTTTTTTATATATATAGTTTTATATTTTTAAGTTTTGCATTAATTTGCAGTAACATTCCGCAAAAAAGAATTCAAAAAATGCTTATTGCAGCAAAAACTTTTTTGTTTTGTAACAGCGAAGAATACACAAATTGTATCGATAAATTTGCGATAGCCATATTCAAGTTTTTTATAAATCACGTATCATTATATATAAACACGGCAAAAATACTAAAAAAGATAAAACGTGCTTTTGAAAAATATGTCGTTTAATATACAAAACTTTTTTTATCCGTTATTGACACTAAAAATATAAAAGAGTATAATCGTAATAAATATTATGAATAATATATAATTTTTGGCAAAGATGCTGAAAAAAACTTTATGTTGTTTTTTTTGCGTCTTTTTTTTTATAAAAAACTTTAATATATAGAGAGGATACATTATGAAATTGGGTATTGTGGGTTATGGTAATTTAGGTAAAGGTGTTGAAAATGCCGTTCAACACAATCCGGATGTGGAACTTGTTGCGATTTTTACGAGAAGAAATCCGCAGGATTTAAAAATAAAATCAAATGCAAAAGTCGTAAGTGTTTCGGAAATTGAAAATTGGAAGGATAAAATCGATGTTTTAATTTTGTGCGGAGGCAGTGCAACGGATTTGCCTGTTCAAACACCGAAATATGTAAAAATATTTAATGTTATAGACAGTTTCGATACACATGCAAGAATACCTGAACATTTTGCCAATGTAGATAAAGCCGCAAAAGAAGCAGGTAAAATAGGAATAATATCCGTAGGTTGGGATCCGGGACTTTTTTCTTTGAACAGAATGTATGCAAATGCTATTTTACCCAACGGAAAAGATTATACTTTTTGGGGTAAAGGTGTAAGCCAGGGGCATTCCGATGCAGTAAGAAGAATAGACGGAGTATTGGATGCAAGACAATATACCATTCCGGTTGAAGCAGCATTAAAAGCAGTTAAAAACGGTGAAAATCCCACCCTTACAACAAGACAAAAACATACAAGAGAATGTTTTGTTGTAGCTGCGGAAGGTGCGGATAAAGCAAGAATAGAGAAAGAAATAAAAGAAATGCCAAACTATTTTTCCGACTACGATACTACGGTTCATTTTATCAGCATGGAAGAAATGAAAAAGAACCATTCGGGACTTCCGCACGGAGGATGTGTTATAAGAACGGGACAAACAGGAACAACAAAACATGTAATAGAATATAATATAAAACTTGAATCTAACCCTGAATTTACTTCAAGTGTACTTGTAGCTTTTGCAAGAGCAGCTTATAAATTGAACAAAGAAGGTCAAAAAGGAGCAAGAACGATATTTGATATTCCGCCTGCATATTTAAGTGCAAAATCCGCAGAAGAACTAAGAAAAACAATGTTATAAATTGCTGAAAGCAATTTATAACAATTAGTAATTAGCAATTAGTAATTTAAGAATAAAAAGAAACAGGAAGAATTTTATCTTCCTGTTTCTTTTTGCCTATTTTGTTTTTTTTCAATTATACATTGTAAATTATAAATTGTCGTATCAGTTTTGCATTGAAGTGTTTTTTACTATAACATCGTGAGCGGAACCTTCACTGATAGTCGTTTGACTTACCAATGTAAGTTTTGCTTTCTTCTGTAATTCGGGAATTGATAAAGCACCGCAATTGCACATTGTATGAGTAACTTTTCTGAGTGTAATAGAAACTCCGTCGTGTAAATGTCCCGCATAAGGAACATAAGAATCAACTCCTTCTTCAAAACTTAAAGATTTTTTTCCGCCCAAATCATATCTTTGCCAGTTCCTTGCTCTGTTTGAACCTTCCCCCCAATATTCTTTAACATAATTGCCGTTTACAACAAGTTTATTTGAAGGAGATTCATCAAACCTTGCAAAATATCTGCCTAACATCACAAAATCGGCACCCATAGCCAAAGCTAAGGTTATATGATAATCTTGAACGATACCGCCGTCCGAACAAATAGGAATATATATACCGGTTTTTTTATAATAAGCATCTCTTGCTTTTGCAACTTCTATAGTTGCCGTTGCCTGTCCCCTTCCGATACCTTTTTGTTCTCTGGTAATACATATAGAACCGCCGCCGATACCTATCTTTACAAAATCCGCACCGGCTTTAGCAAGAAAATTAAAGCCTTCCGCATCAACAACATTTCCCGCACCGACTTTAACTTTATTACCGAATTTTCCGTGTATATCTTTAAGAGCTTTTGCCTGCCAATAAGAATATCCTTCACTTGAATCCAAAACGAAAACATCCGCACCGGCTTTAAGTAAAGCGGGAACTCTTTCCATATAATCTCTTGTGTTTATTCCCGCACCGACGATATATCTTCTGTTGGAGTCAAGTAATTCCAACGGATGAGATTCATGTGTTGCATAATCTTTTCTAAATACCAAAGATACCAAATTTCCTTTTTTGTCAACAATAGGCAGTTGATTGATTTTTTTATCCCAAATTATATCATTTGCTTTATTAAGTGTAATTCCTTCTTCTCCCGTTACCATTTCGGAAAGAGGTGTCATATATTCGCGAACTTTTGAACTCGGTTTACAATGAGAAATTCTGAAATCTTTGGATGTTATAATACCTACAAGTTTGCCGTGAGCTGTTCCGTCTTCGGTAACGGCACAGGTAGAATGTCCTGTTTTTTGACTTAAAGCAATAACTTCTTCCAATGTTTGATCGGGACGAACATTTGAGTCCGATGTTACAAAACCTGCTTTATAAGATTTAACTCTCGCTATCATTGCTGCTTGATTTTCTATACTTTGACTTCCGTAAATAAAACTTATTCCGCCTTCTTTTGCAAGAGCGATAGCCATTTTATCGTCGGAAACAGCCTGCATAACCGCGGAAACCATAGGAATATTCATACTTAAAGAAGGTTTTTCTTTTTTCTTTTTATTGAATTTTACAAGCGGAGTTTTTAAACTGACATTATCCGGAATACAATTTTCATCGGAATATCCCGGAACCAAAAGATACTCATTAAAAGTGTGAGACGGTTCATCAAAATAAAAAGCCATTTTGTTGCCTCCTGAAAGCACGAGATGTTTTTTACTCATATTATAATTTACAGTTTGTTTTTCTTTAAAAAACACCATTTTTATAACTTGTAATTATAACATAAAAATGTCGGCTTATCAATGAAAAAATTCTATATCTTATCCGTTATTGCGGATGTAAAATTTTAATTGCATTTCTCAGCGAAAAACTGCAAAACTTTCCGACAACGGCATAATTTATATTAAATTTCAAACACATATAAAATAATATTAATCTTACTTTAAAATTTATGCCCATGTTTTTAACGGAGAAATTTTTAACAAATTCTTTCGTATAATACAATTTTCTAAACTTATCAAAATATAAAGCCGATTCGGAAAACTTCAAATTCAGGAATTCTAACCTTGTAGAAGTTATTATGGAAATGTATTGATAATAAACTTTTTTATATTGTTCGTATTTCCCGCATTTTATCAATATTTTTTTTAATTCGGAAAACAACGAAAAATATGTAAATTCTTTATTGATTATACTCATGGAAGAGTTAGCTCTGTTATTTCTGTAAAAATAAATTTTATTATCTGTAAATTTAATTTTATTTGTATTTATAATTGTTTCGAAAATAAACAAATTATCTTCATGATAATTATCAAGTCTAAAACGAATTTCGTTATCATTTAAAAAATTTTTACCGTAAATTTTTGCCCATACCGTAACAACAAAACTATCTTTATCCAAAACAAGAAGTCTTTCTTTTTTTATGTTATTTAAAAAATCGGCAGAGGCTTCTTTTCTGTCTGTTATCTTTTTTGTTATATTGTCATAAAGGAAAGCCGAAGCACATACGACATCTAAATTGTTTTCATTTATTTCGTTATATAAAAGTTCAATATAATCAGGTGCAACCCAATCGTCGGAATCAATAAAAGTTATATATTTACCTTTTGCTATATTTAAACCTTGATTTCTTGCATTTCCCTGACCTTTGTTTTCCGATAAATTGATAATTATAAATCTGTCATCTTTTTTTGCATATTCTTCAAGGATAGAACCGGAATTGTCGGTTGAACAGTCGTTGACAACTATTATTTCAAAATCTTTAAAAGTTTGCCCAACAATACTGTCAAGACATTGTCTTAAATAATTTTCTACATTATATACCGGAATGATTACGGAAACTTTTACATTCATTTTTTTTGAAACAGAAATAATACCTGATTTATGGTTTTATATACTACAAAATTTAGAATATAATTGCTATAATAAAAAGATGAAAATTAACATATGTTTTTCAACCGATAACAATTACATACACCACTTGGCACGCACATTATGTTCGATTTTATCGAATGCCGATAGAACGGACACTTTCGATATTTTTGTATTGGAAAACGATGTTTCCGAAAGCAATAAAAACAAACTTTTAAAAGAATTCAACAGCAGCACTTGCAGAATAAATTTTGTTAATATAAGCACGAATTTGTTTAACGATTTTCCGGATTATAAGTTTTGTCCTCATATAACAAAAATGGGCTATTCAAGATTATTAATTGCGGATTTATTGAAAGATGTTGATAAAATAATATATCTCGACTGCGACACAATAGTTTTATCGAGTCTTAAAGAGTTGTTCGAAACAAATTTGGACGGTTATTATATAGCCGCTGCGGAAGATACAGGACAAATATTTAACAGTAAATTTTACGGCAGGTTCTATAAACAATTTAATCCGTATGTTAACAGCGGTGTCTTGCTTATAAATTTGGAATATTGGAGAAAAAATAACATTCTGCCTGAGTTGACGGACAGCATAAAACAAAACAAAGGAAACTTTATGTTCGGAGACCAAGATGCGATAAATTTCGTTTTCAAAGGAAAAATTAAAATTATTGATTTTTTCTATAATTTTCAAACCTGTGCTTTTAATATAAAACATTTGTTACCGTCAGATATCAGACTTGCTTTAAAAAACACACAAAAAACACCTAAAATTATTCATTATTCGACAAACAATAAACCGTGGAACAGTTATACTTACTTAAACAAATATTATTTAAAATATGAACGGCTCAATCCTTTCAGGACGGAAAGTTTTTTTAAACTAAAATTTAAAAGTTTTAAATATTTCGTTTATCATGTAATATTTAAAGTAAGCTCTTTTTGCAGGCACTTACTTTCTCCGATACTGGACTGCCGTAAAAAAGATGAATATATTCAAATTACAATATTTAAAGCAGTAAAATTTAATCTTTTAAAGTATAAATAATGCCGATATTAAATTAATTTAAGGAACAATTAAAATGAATTTTGAATTTAATCTTTCTGTGGAAGAATTAAAAAAAAGAACAAGTAAAGAGTATTTGGTAACAAAGAAGTTTTTAACAGCCGATTCTCCGGAATATGTTTCTCTTAAAGACGGTGATAAGCAAGCGTTAAAACATCTCGTTAAAGCCGCAGAAATTATAGAAAAAATCAATATGCAGTTAGACTGCAAGTACAATTTGGATTTCAAAAACTTTCTCGAACAGGAAATACAAAAAGGAAATAAACAAGCGGAACTTACAAAAATTCTTTTTGATGCACAAAAAGGTATAAACGCAATAGATTCCTTATCAAACAAAATAAATCTTGCAAAAGGCATACAGGAAACTCCGGGAAAAGGTGTTTATCCGGAAGATTTATCTAAAGAAGAATTTCATTCAATCCTTATACAAATGATAAAAAACGGTGAAATAAATGAAGTAAAAAACATTTTAACTCAAAGATCCGTCGTTATAAGAAACGGTAAAAAATTAAAAGGAATAGATTATATCGAATATTTCAAACAGGATTTTTTCAATATTGCCACAGAACTCGAAAAAGCAAGTGAAGTTTCCACAAACGAAGAATTTAACAAATATTTAAAACTTCAGGCAAAAGCATTAAAGACAGCAGATCCTATGCTTGATGCTTATGCGGATAAACAATGGGCCACATTACAAGACACACCGTTGGAATTTACGATAACAAGAGAAAACTATGAAGACGAACTAACGGGAACAATTTTTGAAAACAAAGAACTTACCGCTCTTTTAAAAGAACATTCTGTTTCCCCCATACCAAAAGATTTTTTAGGCGGAAGAGTAGGAATTGTAAACAAAGAAGGAACTAAAACTCTTTTAAGAATAAAAGACTTTCTCCCCGTTCTCGCAAAAAATATGCCTTTCAATAACGAATATACGCAAAATACAGCATCGGAACAAGACACAAAACAAACAATGGTAGATGTAGATATGGTATATGCGGCAGGTGATTGCGGAGCATATAGAGGCGGTATTACTTTAGCGGAAAACCTGCCGAATTCCGATAAGTTGTCTTTAACTATCGGAGGCGGTTTAAGAAATGTTTATCACAGGCAAATAAGATTTATAAGCGATAAAGAAAAACTGCAGAAAATGCTTGATGAAATTTTAGATAAAAATCAGCATCAATATTATCTCGACGAAGCAGACCATTGGTTCACAATAGGACACGAAAACCTGCATTCTTTAGGTCCGAAAAAAGGAAATGAACGACTCGGTAAATATTCTAATATTATAGAAGAAAATAAAGCCGATATGGGCTCTCTTGCTTTTGTAGATTTATTAACGGAGCTCGGAATGTACACACAAGAACAAAGAAAACAAATTATAGTGACTTTTATTACGGACAATTTCCTTAAATCCAAGCCTGCATTGTCTCAGGCACACAGAGTAAGAACCGTTATGCAAAATAAATATATGTTCGATAACGGCGGTTATATTCTAACCGAAGACAACAAAATTTTTGTAAACACAGATAAAGTTGTTCCGACGGCAAAAAAAATGCTTTCGGAAATTATCAGAATACAGATAGACGGAAATATTGAAAATGCGCAAAAATATATCGAGAAAAACTTTATGTGGACCGATCAAATGGAAATAATCGCACAGAAATTGCAAAAGGTAAGTAAAACCCTTAACGGAAAACTTGAAACAAAACTTGCCGACTTTTTATTAGAAAAATAACTCAACATAGCGAAATAAAAGCTTATATCTCAAAGATATAAGCTTTTATCGTCAAAGAAATTTATTCTTTTTATAGATATACTACCCATATATAAATTGTACTTATAACTATTACCATAACCGTCGCGGGAACAGAAACTTTGCAATATCTTGCCCAACTTATAGGATGACCGGACTTTGCGGAAACCGATGTTCCAACAACATTTGCACTTGCACCTATAGGTGTTGCGCTTCCTCCGATATCTGTTCCTATGGAAAGAGCCCAACTCATTGTTGCCAAAGGAATACCGCTTGTTACGGTAAGCGATTGTATTACCGGTATCATAGTTGCAGCAAAAGGAATATTATCTATAAATGCCGATGCTATAGCACTTATCCATATAATAATTGCAATTAAAATATAAGGATTTCCGCCCGAAGTCATTTCAATTAATCGTGCGATAAGTTCAAGAATGCCGGTTTGTTCAAGACCGCCGACAACAATAAAAAGACCCACAAAGAAAAGCAAGGTTTTATAATCCACTCTCTTTATTATTACCGCAAGATGTTTTCCGCTTGTAATAAGAGTGATAACGGCAATAAAAACACCGATTGTCGCTACACTTAAATGCGTTTGTGCATGAGTTATCAAAAGTATAATCGCACAAGCAAAGATTATACAACTTATAATAAAGCCCGTCTTATCGGTAATTGCCGATTCGGGTTTCGGGAATTTTCTTCTGTCGATATGTTGACCGGCTGTAGCATATTCTTTTCTGCAAACGAAATAGAAATAAGCTAAAGTAAAAATTAAACCGATTAATGCAATTATACCGGTATTACACAAAAAGTCCATAAAAGTGTAACCGAGTTTTGAGCCGATGATAATATTTGGAGGATCTCCGCACATTGTGGATGATCCGCCCAAATTAGCACAGAATATTTCAGCAAGTATCATAGATATCGGATTAAAATCCAAAAGGAACGAAAGTTCAACGGTTACCGCAGCTAAAAATAAAATAACCGTAATGGAATCTATAAACATGGAAAGAACTGCAGACAATAACATAAAAGCAATAAAGACAGGAATTACTTTATAATTAACGGCTTTTGCAAGTCTCATACATAACCATCTGAAAAAGCCGACTCTTGCCATACCTTCCACCATTACCATCATTCCGGCAATGAAGAATATTGTTGCCCAATCTATTCCTTTGGAACTTAAATGTGCATTTTTTGTGTACCAAAAACCCAAAGTAAAAACATCTTTAATGTTCAATGTTTCAATTGTTGCCGTGAGTGATTTTTCGCTAAATCCGAATCCTATTGCAAAAACAAAAAGCAATGTTAAACCGCCGCAAACAAGTGTAACCCACTGCCTTTCGAATTTTTCGGTAATTATCAGTGTGAACATTGCAAGAAAAATTATAACTGCAAAAATCTGTGCAAATAACATAATCAATTACATCCTTTCTTCTTCTCTACTATAAATTCAATTACTTACTTAATAATAAAACAATCTTATGAAAAATTTTATTCAAATTTATAATGTACAATGTACAATGTATAATGTCGGTAAAAATTGTAAAGTTTTTTTTTAACAAATGCAAACAAACACATCAACTGTACATTGTAAATTATACATTATACATTGTCGTTACAGAATTTGTTTCAAAATTGCGGATATTCTTTTACCGTCTGCAGCACCTTTAAGAGCCGCAATGGAAGCCTTCATTACAACGCCGAAACTTTTATCTTCGCAAGAAGCAACAACTTCTTTAAGTTTAGCCGTTAATTCTTCGTCGGAAATTTCAGCTGGTAAATAGCCTTCTATTATTTTAAGTTCTTTAGCTTCTTTTTCGGTTAAATCCGCTCTCCCTGCTTTTTCAAAAGTTTCAATAGATTCTTTTCTTTTTTTAGCTTCACTTCTAAGAACTTTTATAATTTCTTCTTCGTTTATTTTAATATTTTTCATTTCTCTTATGTTTATCTCGTTAAGTATTCCCCTGACGGTGTTCAAACTAACCATATCTTTTGCTTTCATATAAGTTTTTAAATCTTCTTTAAGTTTATCAATTGTTGACATATTTTGCTCCTTATTTTTTTATAAATTGTTGTTATTATACAAAATTTAAATAACATATTAAAAATATTTTTAACAAAAAAAGAGCCTGCAAGAAATGCAAGCTCTTTTCAACACTGTATTATATAATTATTTCAAATATATTGTAGGTCCTCCACCCTCACCGATTGGACCATCTATTGGTCCACCACCATCATCATACCCACTGGGATACTCTGATCCAGAAGAAGTAACCATTTCTGTCTTTGACCCATTAGCATATACTTTTGTAGACACTGTATAAATCTGTCCATTATTATCAATATATTTGGCTATGACCAATACATTATCATTACCATCGTTTCCCCAAGAACCACCGGAAAACGTTGTTTTATTTACTTTTTCTAAAGTTTTTGAAGCTTCTGCTGGGGCATCTCCACTATCTCCGTTAACCCAACAATCAAACTCAGTAAAATATTTATTACCTCTTGCATCCATATCAATATTTTTATCAGAATTAACATAACCGCCGCAATCATAAAAATAACCATGTTTCGTATGATAAGCAAGTTGAGCTTTAACCAATCCGTTTACAAGAATTTGTCCTTCGGTCATTTTTGCTTTTTGAACATATCCGCGATATATGGGAACAGATATTACGGACAATATTCCCACTATAACTATTACTATTACCAATTCTACGAGAGTAAAACCTTTATATTTTTTTAATATATGCATTTATTCCTCCTTTTCACATTATACTACTTATTATTATAGCATATACCATAAAAATCAACCACTTTTTTTATGCTTTACAAATTTATATTTTCGTTGCATTTTTTTTGCATATTTTATAAACTTATTCAACTTGATAATTTTATCAATACGGAAAAGTAAAATGAAATTAAAAACACCTTACTATTTTATTGAAGAAAAAAAATTATTGGAAAACATGAAAAAGATTGCTTTTATAAGAGAGCAGTCCGGTGCAAAATTCGTGTTGGCATTGAAATGTTTTTCCACTTGGTGTGTTTTTGATTTGATGTCGAAATATATGGACGGAACAACAAGCAGTGCTTTATATGAAGCCAAACTCGGTTATGAAAAATTCGGTAAAGAAGTTCATGCATATTCCGTTGCTTATCCGAAAGAAGAAATTTTGGAATTAAAAAAGTTTGCCGACAAAATAATTTTCAATTCAATATCTCAACTAAAAAGATTTTATCCGTTAGTAAAAAATAAAAATTTGGGAATAAGAGTTAACCCTAAAATAAGTTACAGCCATTTCGATTTGGCTGACCCCGCAAGAAAGAATTCCCGTTTGGGAGTAATAAACAAAAAAGATATATTAGATAACTTAGATAAAATAAACGGACTTATGTTCCATTTTAATTGCGAGAATGAAGATGCGGATAATTTGGAACAATCTTTAAATTATATCGGCAAGAATTATTCAAAGATGTTGGAAAAAGTCGAATGGGTAAGTTTCGGTGGCGGAATTTATTTTACAAAGGCTGGTTATAATATTGAAAAATTTTGTAAAATATTAAGAGATTTTTCAAAAAAATATAATGTACAAATTTATTTGGAACCGGGCGAATCTTCTATAACAATGAGTGCGAAACTCGTTACATCCGTTTTGGATATTACACATAACGGTAAAAATATTGCTGTAATAGATTCTTCCACGGAAGCACATATGTTGGATTTGTTAACTTATCATACTCCGGCAAAAATGGCTAAACAAAAAAATGCAAAGTATGAATATATTGTTGCCGGAAGAACTTGTTTGGCGGGTGATATTTTCGGAACTTATAAATTTACGAAACCGTTAAAGATCGGTGACAAAATAGTATTTGAAGATGCTGCCGGATACAGTATGGTAAAAATGAATTGGTTTAACGGAGTACCGATGCCGTCCATAGTAGTAAAAAGACTTAACGGAAAAAAAGAATTGGTAAAAAGTTTTACATATAAAGATTTTATCGGTAATTTATCTTGAGGAGGCACTGCTTGAAATGAAAAGAAATGTTTTAGTTATTGGGGCCGGAGCCGTTGCACATGTAGTTTGTCATAAATTGGCACAAAACAATGATGTATTCGGTAAAATGTATATAGCATCGAGAACTTTAAAGAGTTGTGATGCAATTTTAGACAGTATTAAGAAAAAGAAAAATTATAAAAATCCCGATAACGAATTTTCATCAAAGCAGATAGACGTTTTTGATGTTCCCGCATTAATAGATTTAATAAAGCAATTAAATATTTCTATAGTTATAAATGTTGCAAGTGCATTTTGCAATATGTCGATTTTGGAAGCCTGTATTCAAACAGGTTCGGCGTATATCGATACCGCCATTCACGAAGATCCTAAAAAAGTTTGTGAAAATCCCCCCTGGTATGCAAATTATGAATGGAAAAGAAAAGACAGATGTACGGAAAAGAAAGTTACCGCAATACTCGGTTGCGGATTTGATCCAGGTGTGGTAAATGCTTATTGTGCATTGGCGGTAAAACATCATTTCGATAAAATAGCAACAATAGATATTATGGATGTAAATGCCGGAAGTCACGGAAAATATTTTGCTACAAATTTCGATCCTGAAATAAATTTCAGAGAATTTCATAAAGTTTGGACATGGATAGATAATCAGTGGGTACAAAAACCCGTTCATGCGGACAAACTCGTTTATGATTTTCCCGTAGTAGGAGAACAGCCCGTATATTTAACAGGACACGACGAGCTTCATTCACTTTCAAAAAATATTAAAGCAAAATCCATAAGATTTTGGATGGGATTCAGCGATCATTATATAAATGTATTTACCGTATTAAAAAAGATAGGTCTTCTTTCCGAAAAGCCGGTAAAAACAGCGGAAGGTTTGGAAGTTGTTCCTTTAAAAGTTGTTAAAGCCTGTCTTCCTAACCCAAAAACTTTGGCACCTAACTATACCGGCAAAACATGTATAGGTTGTTTGATTAAAGGTAAAAAAGATAAAAAGAATAAAGAATTATTTATTTATAATATTTGTGATCACAAAGATTGTTATAACGAAGTTGAAGCTCAAGCAATAAGTTATACCGCCGGAGTTCCGCCGGTAGTTGCCGCTATGCTTATAGCTAACGGTACATGGGATGTGAAAACTATGGTGAATGTGGAAGAATTGGATCCGGATCCGTTTATTGAGTTGTTGGGCAAAAACGGATTATCAACGGCCGTATTGGAAAATACACCTTCTAAAAAGTTTATTTAGTATTAAAAATATTGTATATTAAAAGGACAGCTATGGACAAACAAAATAAAGTACCAATTTTTGACACACTTTTAGGGCATGCAAAAAGAAATGTTACTTCTTTTCATACACCGGGACATAAAAACGGAAAAGGAATAGATCCCGTATTGAAAGAAGTGACCGGAGACGGTCTTTATAAATTTGATGTAACAGTATTCGACGAAGTAGACTCTCTTCATGATCCTGTAGGTCCGATAAAAAAAGCCGAAGAATTAATGGCTCAAGCTTACGGAGTAAAACATTCTTTGTTCTTGGTTAACGGAACTTCCGTAGGAAATATTGCAATGTTTTTATCCGCATGCGATCCCGGAGATTCCATTATAGTTTCAAGAAGTTCACATAAATCCATAATGGGCGGAATTATACTTTCCGGTGTTTGGCCTATTTGGTTACAACCGACAATAGATCAAAATTTGGACATTATTTTTAATTCAACGTATGAAGAAATAAAACAAGCTCTTGAAATGTATCCTGAAGCAAGAGCCGTGTTTCTTACGAGTCCCACATATAACGGTGTTGCAACAGAAGTTAAAAAAATTGCGGATTTATGTCACAGAAAAGGTAAAATTCTTCTCGTGGACGAAGCACACGGACCGCATTTAAAATTTAATGACAAGTTGCCGATGTCTGCAGTAGATGCCGGCGCGGATTTATGTGTTCAATCCACGCATAAAATTCTTTCTGCACTTTCTCAAGGTTCCGTTCTTCATCATAATTCAAAACTTGTTGATATTAACAGAGTTAAAAAAATCGTTTCAATGTTACAAACAACAAGTCCGCAATATTTAACTCTTGCAAGTATAGATTTAGCAAGAAGACAAGCGGTTTTGCACGGAAAAGAAATGTTCGATAAAGTTATTGAAGCTGCGGAATGGGCGAGAAAAGAAATAAATGAAAAGATTTCCAATATGAGATGTTTAACAAAAGCAGATATAAAAGACAGAAATTTTGATTTGGATTTAACAAAACTTACCATAAATGTTACAAAGACCGGCCTTTCCGGATATGAAGTAGACGAAATTCTTGCAAAAAAATACAATATTCAAGTTGATTGTTCCGATACATTTAACTTAATTGCAATTATGGGTATCGGTTCCGATATGGAAGATGTTCAAAAACTTGTCAGTGCATTAAAAGAAATAAGTAAAAAATATAAAGGAACTCAAAAAAATTGGATTTTAAAAATTCCTTCTCTTGCTACCGAAATGGTTATGACACCGAGAGAAGTATTTTTATCTCACGATATAAAAAAGATTCCTTTGGCAAAATCGGTAGGACATGTTTCCGCTCAAGTATTAACACCTTATCCTCCGGGAATACCTGTTGTTATCCCCGGCGAGAGAATTTCAAAAGAAATTTGTGATTATTTGGTAGAAATGGCATCTAAAGGTATAAGAATCAGCGGTCAGGAAGGCGATGTTTTAAAAATGGTAAAAGTATTTGCAAATTAAAAATATATTATGGAGATTAAAAATGAACAAAAAGTTGTTATCTCAATTTAAAAAAGCCCTTACTCAGAAAAAAGCATCCATAACGAACAAGCTTAATTCAAAAAAAATTAATGAAACAGAAATTGAAACCGGCGGAGATGAAATAGATACCGCTACACAAAGTACGGAAAGAGAAATGCAGTTTGAACTCGGCGGAATAGATAAAAGAATGATGCAGGATATAGATAATGCTTTAGCTAAAATAGAAAAAGGTTCTTTCGGTGCATGTGAATGTTGCGGAGAAAAAATTCCTCAAGCAAGACTCGAAGCAATACCTTGGGTAAGATATTGTAAAAATTGCCAAGAAGAAGCCGAAAAAAATTCAAAATAAGTATTTGGAGACGTTGAGAAAATGAGATTTGTATTAAGTTCTAAAATATTTAGAGCAACCGTAACCGAAGCTAACCTTGAATATCAAGGTAGCATTACTATAGATTCCGATTTAATAGATAAAGCCGGATTATGGGTCGGTGAAAAAGTTTTGGTCGTAAGTAACACTTCCGGAGCAAGACTTGAAACATATGTTATCCCCGGGAAAGCCGGTTCGGGAACGATTTGCATGAACGGAGCTGCGGCTCATTTGATAAAGAAAGGTGAAATTATTATCATAATGGGGTTTGAATTATCGGATAGACCGATAAAAGCAAAATTTGTTTTTGTCGATGAAAACAATAAATGTATAAAACAGTTGTAATCTAAATTAAGGATTATAAAAAATGTCAGACGATTTATTACAGGCTTATTTTAAGCAATTAAAGACAGTAAAACCTGCGACAAAAGAAGAAATTGATAATCTTTGGATAAAAGCAAAAAAAGGTAATAAAAAAGCAATAAAAAGATTGGTTGAGTTAAATTATTGTTTAGTTATACCTATAGCAAAAAGATTCACAAAAAGAGGCGTGGATTTAATGGATTTAATCTCTGACGGGAACATAGGTTTAATGAAAGCCGTTGAAAAATTCGAACCGTCAAAGAATATAAGATTTTCTACATATGCAACATATTGGATAGAACAATTCATAAGAAAATCAATTGAAGACAACTCAAAGACAATAAGAATACCGTCTTATATGTATGATATTATCAACAAATGGAAAAAGATGAGAAGTACATTGATGGCGAAATTAAACAAAGAACCGACCGTAAAAGAAATAGCAAAAAAAATAAAAATTCCGATTGAGCAGGCTGAAGAAATAAACTCAACCATTTATTCGGTTGATAACATTTCTTCCCTTGATGTTGCCATGAGTGACGATTCGGACACTTTGAAAAAAGACAACATCAAAGATACTTTAACCAAAACGCCGGAAGCGATAACCGAAATTATAAGAAATGCACAAAATGTTCAAAAGGCAATAGATTGTCTTCCCGAAAGAGAAGCGGAAGTTCTTAAAATGAGATTCGGGATAAACAATACCCCCACTTATTCTTTAGATGAAATAGGTAAAAAATTCAATTTATCAAGAGAAAGAGTAAGACAAATAGAAATGAAAGCTTTTCAAAGATTAAAAAGTATTTTTTTAAGATTGAAATATGCCGATCCGAAAACAATAGACACATTGGTTTTGGATCAAAGAGGAACTCTGCCGGACAGGAGACAACATAATACGGAAAATTCAAAAGAAAGAAGACGTAACGACAGGAGAAAGGCATGGAAATAAAAGAGGCTATTGTTAAAGCCGTAAGAGATATTCCGGATTTTCCAGTAAAAGGCGTAATATTTAAAGATATTACACCTCTTCTTTCGGATATGTCGATATACAACGGCATAATTGATAATATTGTTGAACAATACAAAAATAAGAATATAACAAAAGTTGCAGGATTGGAATCGAGAGGTTTTATTTTCGGTATATCAATAGCACAGAAATTAAATGTTCCTTTCGTTCCTATAAGAAAAAAAGGTAAATTACCTTACAAAACCGTTTCTACAACTTATAGTTTGGAATACGGCAATTCTACAATAGAAATGCATATTGATGCCGTCAATGAGAAAGATAATGTTCTTATAGTAGATGATTTGCTTGCTACCGGCGGAACATCTTATGCAGCCGTAGAATTAATAAGAAAAATGAATGCAAATGTTGCTGCATGTGCTTTTGTTATAGAATTAACATTTTTAAACGGCAAAGACAAATTAAAAGATATACCATACTCCTCGATAGTACAGTATTAATTTATAATTTATAATGTACAATGTATAATGTCGGTAAAAAATTGCTTTGCAATTTTTGTTTTAAATTGTTAATTGTAAATTGTCGTTAAGTGCCCTGATAGCTCAACTGGATAGAGCAGATCCGTCCTAAGGATAAGGTTGGAGGTTCAACTCCTCTTCAGGGCGAACAGAGCAAAATAAAGTATCATCTCGATTATATAATCCAAAATCAATTATTTCACACACTGTAACATTTTCAAAAAATAACAGTCAAAATATTGTATACGAAATTTTTGCAGTAAAAGGAGATTATTATGAAAAAAAGTACAATGTTGTTAAGTTTGGTAATGATGTTAAGTTTAACAGCTTCAACATTTGCAATGCAGCCTAAAGACAAGAATAAAGGTTGTTTTATTCCCCCGCAACCTCAGCAAAGAGAATTTGTTGATGATGAAATAATGAATGCCTGTGATGCAGATATCGATCAGTCGGAATGTGAACCTTGTGATCAAAAATTCGTGGGGCAAAAAAAGTTCTTCAACAAAAAACCATGGGAAAACAAATTTGAAAAATTAAATCTTACGGACAAACAAAAAGAAGACTTGAAGACACTTAAAGACTCCACAAAGAAAGAAATAATTGAACTTAAAACAAAATGTCAGGCAAAAATAAAAGATTTAAATAATGAACTTTTTAAAGAAAAATACAGTTCAAAAGAAGTCAAAAACATATCTAAAGAAATAAAATCAATATCTTCAAAAATAATAGATTTGAAAGTGGCTAAAAAAGAAGGTATGAGAAAGATTTTAACTTCCGAACAATACAATAAACTTTTCAAACCTAAAACAAAATATGATATGTTGGCAAAAAGGTTAGGTTTATCGGATGAACAAAAAGAAAAATTCATAAAAATTCTTGATACAAAAAAAGAAAAAGAATGTAATCTTACACAACAGTTAAGAGAGAAAGAAAGATTACTAAACGAAGAATTTAACAAAGAAAATATCGATACAAATGCCATAACCAAGTTATCAAACGAAATATCAAACATATCTAAAGAATTGTTGGATTTGGATATAAATACAAAAATAGAATTAAAATCCGTTTTAACTGCCGAGCAATATAACAACTATATAAAGCCTCGCCCTAAACCTGTAAAGCCTGTAAAACCTATAATCTATGAACCGACGGATTTTAATAAAAGCATTGACAAAAAGTAGTTGATGGTCTATAAATAAATATGTCGGGTGTTATGGTCACAAATCCTGCGGGAGAAATCACCATAAATCACCCGACATTTTTTTATTTTTTCTTAAATCTTGTATAATAGCTTCTTCTTGAACCGAATTTCTTTTTGTAATGAAAGCCGTGTGAATCGGTATTATGTCTACTCAAGGATTGAGTTATTATAAGTTTCTGTTTCATTCTTGCATTTCTGTCTTTTTCAACAAAAATATCATTACCGTTCAAATCCTGTTCGGTATAATACATAAGCGTAGAAAAGGTTGACGGTGTCGGAGTAAAAACTTGAACCTGTTCGGGACGAAATTTTAAGTTTTGATTTATAAACAACAACAAATCTTCGGTATCATACAAACTGCAACCGGGATGATCTACCATAAAATAACATGTTAAAAATTGATCTAACGGTTGATTTATTCTGTTAAATTCATTCATAAAATCCAAAAATATCGTCTGTTTGGGTTTTCCCATACTTTCCAATACATTATCTGATGTATGTTCCGGAGCAATTTTTAATTGTCCGGATATATTGTTTTTAGAAAGGTATTCCAAATATCTCTTGCCGTTTTGTTTATCTGCCATTATCAAATCGTGTCTTATACCTGAAGACACAAAAACTTTTTTTATTTTATTGTTTTTAGCAACTTCCGATAATAAATCTACTTGCTTATCATGAGAAAAAACAATATTTTCACAAACTTTAGGATATAAGCATCTTTTATTTTTACAATTACCTGTAGTTCCGTGCACTTTGCATGATATTTTATACATATTTCCGGTAGGTCCGCCTATATCGGAAATATAACCTTTAAAATCGGGTTTTTGAACCAGTTTATTAATTTCTTTTATTATAGATTCTTTACTTCTTGATATTACGGATTTCCCCTGATGAACGGCAATCGCACAAAAGTTGCACTCACCGCAACATCCTCTGTGAGATACTACGGAAAACTTTATTGTTTCCTGAGCTTTCACATTGCCTTGTTTTGCATAATACGGATGAACTTCCCTTGTAAAATCCATATCATAAATTTTATCTAATTCTTCTTGTGTCAATTGCGGTTGCGGCGGGTTATGAATTAAATATCTTATATCATGTTTTTGATTTAAACCTTTAGAATTAACATAAGCGGAATTTACATAAAAAGCTTTAAACATTTCTCTAAATAAAGATTTATCTTGAACACATTCTTCATATGACGGTATATTTATATAACTTTCTTTAGGTGTCTTTGATATATAGCACAAACCTTTTATGTCGTGATAATCTTTATTGTCTCTTAAAGCATATGATAATTCAAGCATAGTTTTTTCTGCCATACCGTAAGCCAGAATATCGGCTTTGGCATCAAATATTAAAGATCTTCTCAATTTTTTATCTTTTATATCATAATGCACTACTCGTCTTAAACTTGCTTCAATTCCGCCTAAAACTATAGGCTTTGTATTTTTAAAATATCTTCTTATAAGGTTTGTATAAACCATACAAGCTCTGTCCGGTCTTTTGTTGTTTATTCCGCCGGGAGTTAAATCGTCTTCATTTCTGAATTTTTCGGTAGCCGTATAATTTGCAACCAAAGAGTCCATTGCACCGGCACTTACCGCCCAATATAAAGAAGGTTCCCCTAATCTTGCTATATCATCACTGTTTACATCAGGTTGAGCAATTATCGCGACTTTAAATCCGTGCAATGTTAACCAGTTACCTATAACGGCACTTCCGTTAAAAGGACTGTCAATGTATACATCTCCCGATATAAGTATTATATCCGGCTTTTCCCAATGCAGTTTATTTATTTCTTCTTTAGTTGTAGGCAGAAACATTTATCACCATTTATGAAATATAAAAAATACGGCAAGAACTATAAAAACAAAACCGACAATATAATTCCATTTCATAGATTCATGCAAATATAAAACGGAAAAGAAAGAAAAAACTACCAACGATATTACTTCTTGTATTGTCTTTAATTGTGCGGCATTAAACTGACCATATCCTATTCTGTTGGCAGGAACCATAAAACAATATTCCAAAAAAGCTATCGCCCAACAAATAAGAACCAACTTCCACAGCTTTATATTGTCAAATTTTAAGTGCCAATACCATGCGAAAGTCATAAAAATATTTGAAAAGCACAACAAAACAATCGTTTTCATATCTGTAAAATGATTTAAATTTAAGAATTGAAACTTCCTTGGCGGAGAGAGAGGGATTCGAACCCCCGGTAAGGAAACCCTACGCTAGTTTTCAAGACTAGTGCCATAAACCAACTCGGCCATCTCTCCATATACTATAAATAAATAATGGAATTCATTATACATTTTTTTTGAATTTGTATCAAGCATATTTATTTTATAAAATTAGATTTATGTTGATAAAAAGAAATTTTATTTTTAGTATAGTTATAACTGTTATATTTATCTCTTTATGCACAGTATATTATGAACAACAAAACAAGAAATATACGATTGACGGATTTATTCATAAAGCTACTCACTATTTTAATAATGAAGAATATATTCAATCATTAAGATACTACAAAAAACTTATTTCTATGTCTGTACCCGACGAAAAAGTTTATATAAATGCGGCAACGGCATTAATCAGAACGGGATATTACCAAAAAGCCGTTGACTTATTATCTAAAATGGAAAAAGAACTCCCTCCCTCTTGCGAGATGTATTATTTACTTGCATATTCCAACTACTTAAAAACAGTTAACGATACAGGTAAAAAAGATTTTAGAACTTCTATAGAATATTTACAAAAAAGTATCGTATTGGATTCGAGAAACAAAGATTCATATAAATTGCTGGGCTCCATTTACGAGCAAAAAAGACAATTTGAATTTGCAAGACAATGGTACAAAAAAGCTTCTATGGAAGACATTGATAATTCCGGTGAATTTTACGGATTTATAGCAAATACATATTTTAAGCAAAGAAGATTCGAAGAAGCCACAAAATATTATGAAAAAGCGTTAAAAGAAAATAAAAATTATATATCCGCATATTATAATATTGCGGAAATATACAAAGAAGAAAGTAACTTTGAAAAATCCGAAGAATATTATAAAAAAGCAATAGAAATAAGCCCCGATTACATTTATCCCTACTATCAAATAGGAAATTTATATTTTGAGAATAATGAATATGCTACGGCTATTGAGTGGTACAAAAAAGCATTAAAAATAGAACCTAACGAACAAAATATTAATTTTTTTACGGGAATAGCCTACAAAAAAATTAACGAACCCGAAAAAGCGGAAGAGCATTTAAAAATTGCGGCTTATTCGGGCAATGATGATGCATTAAAAGAATTAAAAGGAGCATTATAAATTAACAACCATGTTTTATAAACACAAATATCTGTTTTTTATAATTCAATTCATATTTTGTATGATTTTGGTTTATTTTATAAGCCAACAAATTTTTTTGGTGGGTATTATCGGTAATTTTTTTATTGATTCTTTTATTTTGTTTTTATTAATTATTTTTTTGTCTTATATTTTATCAAAGATTATCACTCAATTTTATATTCTTTTTGTTCATTTACTGAAATTTAAAACTTACAGACGTTTTTTTTCTTGGTTTTGCTTTACAATTCTTTGCTATATATCGACTTTTATATTATTTGCACTTTCTATTGAATACTAAATTTTTTCTTTAAATGAAAGGTTATCGTTAATATTACAATTTTATACACTATATCACACATTGCAAAAAATAAAACATTTATAACAACATAATTTTGAATTCCGAAAAGCAATACAAAAACCACTAACATTAACTCCGTAAAACTGCCGAGTTTTGAAAAATTCAAAATAAAAGGCTTACCGTGTTTTTTATAAAAGAAAAAAGCGATTATATATACGGCTGTTACTAAAAAGATTAAAAGAAGTATATTCGGAAAAACATCTCCGATTGTTGTTTCATTGCTTAAGAATATCATTAAAGACAAAAGTATTAAAAAAAATCTGTCCGCACAAAGAATAAAAAGATTATTCTTGTAATAATTTAAACTTATAACGATTATATAAAAAAACAAAATCCATAAAAGATATTCGTTTAATACCGTCATTCGGTTAAACAAAAGACTTACAATAAAACACGGTACAAGATATATAGTTAAACTTTTTTTTAACAGTATCCAAATATTATTAATTTTCTTTTCTCCGGTATTTATTTGTCAAATTAAAAATGGTATAATTTTTCCAACTTAATGATATTTTTTTTTGCAAGATTTATCAACATAAATCTTGTGTTATTGTTTTTTATTTTAAATATAATTAAAGGAGTAATATAATGGTAAGTTTTATTCTTCAACTTCTTGCGGTCATTTTCGGCCTGGGCTTTTTGGTGTTTATACATGAACTCGGACATTTTTCCGTTGCAAAATTTTATAAAGTTAAAGTATTAAAATTTACTCTCGGTTTCGGCAGAGAAATATGGGGTTTTACGAAAGGCGAAACCAGATATTCGATTTGTTTATTTCCGTTGGGCGGTATGGTTGCAATGGCGGGAGAAAACCCCGATGAAGCAAAAGGTGAAAAAGATGAGTTTTTATCACTTCCTTTTTACAAAAAAATTATGATAATTTTTGCCGGACCTCTTATGAATTACATTCTTGCCATAGTTATGTTTGCATTCATTTTTTATTTATGGGGAGTAGCAACAATATCCGACAAATCTTATGTCGGAGCATTGGCAGAAACCGGTTGTGCAAAAACGGCAGGTTTGGAAACTAATGATAAAATCACATATATCGACGGCGTTGAAATAAACGATTGGAATGCTTTACTTGAAAATATAAAAGATAAAGCCGAGCAGGAAATTAACTTAAAAGTTTTGAGAGATGATAAAGAATTAGAGTTTAATTTTGTATTGGATAAAAACCCTGTAACGGGATCCGGTATGTTGGGGATACAACCTCTTATCACAAAAGAAAAATTGCCTTTTTTTAAGACAATTTCTTTTGCCGGTTATACTGTAGTATACCAAACAACTTTTACGTTGCAATACCTGTGGGACAAATTAATAAAATGGGAAAAGCCCGAAGTTGCAGGACCGATAGGTGTTATACAATTTATGGCAAACTCCGCCAAATCCGGTTTTGAAAGTTATATAAGACTCTTAGCTGTTATTTCCGTTGCTTTAGGACTTTTCAATTTACTTCCTATTCCTATGGTTGACGGCGGAATGATAGTTTTGTTTTTATTGGAAGGTATTATAAGAAAAAAAATAAGCACGAAAGTAATAGCTATATATAACTACATCGGTTTAGGATTAATATTATTAATATTTTTATTTGCCACATACAGCGATTTAATAAGATTAGGATTAGGAAAATTGTTCAAATAGAAGGTAGAAAATGTTTACAAGAAAAGATACAAAAGTAATAAATGTCGGAGATGTAAAGATAGGCGGAGGAAATCCCGTTGCAATTCAGTCGATGACAAATACAAACACAAGAGATTGGAAAGCGACCGTTAAACAAATAAAAGAATTGCAAGATGCAGGATGTGAAATAATAAGAGTTTCCGTTCCGGATATGGAATGTGCAAAGAATATAAAACTTATAAAGAAAAATATTAAAATTCCGTTGGTTGCCGATATTCATTTCGATCACAGATTAGCGATAGAATCAATAAAACAAGGTGTTGATAAATTAAGAATAAACCCGGGAAATATAGGGTCTAAAGAAAAAGTTATGGAACTTGTAAAAGAAGCAAAAAAAGCTCATATTCCCATAAGAATAGGTGTCAATGCCGGTTCTTTAAAAGAGGTTCATAATTTTTCAACGGTAAAAGATAAAGCTAAAGCACTTGTAAAAGCAGCAATAGAACATGTAAAAATATTGGAAGATTGTGATTTCGGTGATATAGCGGTATCACTTAAAGCTTCGGATGTGGAAACAACTGTTGAAGCATATAAACTTTTTGCTTCAAAAAGAAATTATCCCACGCATTTGGGAATTACCGAGGCAGGCTCTATTTTCAGAGGGACGATAAAATCTTCCGTAGGTTTAGGTATTATGCTTGCTCAAGGTTTGGGAGACACTATAAGAGTATCTCTTACGGCAAACCCGGTAGAAGAAGTCAGAGTTGCTTATCAAATATTACAATCTTTGGGATTAAGATCAACCGGAGTTGAAATAATATCTTGTCCGACATGTTCGAGAACAAAAGTTAATTTAATAAAGATTGTAGATGAACTTGAAGCTGCATTATCAAAAGTTCACAACAAAAACACAAAGAAAAACATTAAAATTGCCGTTATGGGATGTGTCGTAAACGGTCCGGGAGAAGCAAAAGAAGCGGATTTCGGAATAGCCGGAGGAATAGGCGAAGGAATTTTATTTAAAAAAGGTAAAATTATTTGCAAGGTTCCCGAAGATAAATGGGTAAAAAAACTTTTATCAATGTATAAAAAATCAATTTAATTATATTAGGAGAAGAAAATGAGTGAAATTTATTTAACCAGAGAAGGAAGAAATAAATTAATTGAAGAAATAGACAGATTGCAAAAGAGAAAACCGCAAATTCAAGACGAAATTGCGAGAGCAAGAGAGCACGGCGATTTAAGAGAAAATGCGGAATATCATGCAGCAAAAGAAGCATTAACAAATCTTATGCAAAGAATTGCGGAAATAGACTCAAAACTTTCAAGAGCAAAAATTATTGAAGAATTAAATATCGATCCGAACAAAGTATTCATCGGAGTTACCGTTACAATAAAAGACGAAGACGGTGATGAATATGAATACGCTATCGTAGATGAAGAAGAAGCAAACCCTAACGAAATGAAAATTTCTATCGGTTCTCCCCTCGCACAAGGATTGTTGGGACATGTTGCGGGAGATAAAGTTGATGTAGAACTTCCTGCGGGAACAATGAAATTCGAAATAGTAAAAATAACGAGATAAACACTACGGAAGAATAGAAGATTGGAAGATTAGAAGATTTGCAACGGCAAAGAAATCAAACTATAAGCAAAAAAACAGTAAAATGCTTGTTAATTGTCGCTTAGCATTTCTTCGGCATGTTTTATGGCATGTTCCGTTACTTTTTCACCGGAAATGATTTTTGCTATTTCTTCTACTCTTTCTTTATCGTTTAAGACTTTAGCTTTTGTTATATTTCGGCCGTTTTCCGATTCTTTATATATTTTTATATGGTTATCCGCATTTGAAGCAATTTGAGCCAAATGAGATATGGAAATAATTTGCCTTTCTTTTGATAAACTTTTTAATTTTTTACCGATTTTTTCCCCTGTTTTTCCGCTTGTTCCCGTATCAATTTCATCAAAAATAACGGTATCGACATTATAATTATTAGATACCGTTGTAGATAATGCCAACATTACCCTTGATATTTCTCCGCCGGAAGCAACAAGTGATAAAGGATAAAGTTTTTCCCCTTTGTTTGCACTGAACATAAAGTCCAAATCATCAAAACCCGTTCTTGTTATTTCACCTTTTTTTATATCAATTTCAAACTGAGAATTTTTCATATTCAAATCTTCAAGTTCCGATATTATATCCTTTGATATACTCTTTGAAACTTTTTTTCTTTTATCGGAAATTTGTTCACATAAACTTGTAATTTCTTTTAATATTAAATTTATTTCTTTTTGGAGTTTATCCATATTTACTTCATAGTTTTCAAGATTTTTAACTTTATCTTCCAATTGTTTACCGTAGTCGATAATTTCTTGTAATGTTTTACCGTATTTTGATTTTAATTTTTTTATCAACTGCTGTCTTTCCAACATACTATCTAATTTTTCGGGTGCAATATCAATACTGTTCGATAAATCTTCGACTTCTCTGTAAATATCATCTATTTGACTCATTGACGAGGCTAAATTTTTGGAAATATTTTCAACATTTATTCCGTATTTTTCCAACAAATCAACTTGTTTATTTATTATTGAAAGGTTATCCGTGACGGAATGCTCCTGTTTATATAATATCGACAACATTTCACCTGTAACCGTTTTTATTTTCTCGGCATTTTTTAATTTGGGAAGTTCCTGTTCTATTTTTTCTTCTTCGTCAGATATCAAATTTGCTTTATTTATTTCGTTTATTTGATATTTATACAAATCCAATAATCTTTCTCTGTCTGTATTTGCTTTTTCTATTTCTTCTTTCTGCTTTTTTAAACTTTCATATTTATCATATTTAACGGAAAGTTTTTCCAATAAAGAATTGTTGTTTGCTATACTGTCGACAATTTGTTTTTGATAATTTTGTTCAAACAACATATTGCTTTTATGTTGAGCATAAAAATCTACCAAATATTTTCCTATATTTGAAAGAGTATTTATACTAACCGAAATATCGTTAATAAAAGCTTTACTTTTTCCGGAGGAATCTATTTGTCTCCTGATTATTATTTCTTTTTCGAAATCTATTGATAAATCGGAAAGAATACTTTTTACATTTGTATTTTTTGAAATATTAAATTCCGCGGTAATAGTACAAGATTTCGTTCCTGTTCTTATTATGCTTGTGCTTGCTCTTGCACCCAACAATAAATCTATTGAATCTATAATTATAGACTTTCCGGCACCGGTTTCACCTGTTATAACGGTAAGTCCTTTTTCAAAATCTATTGTTATATTTTCTATCAGGGCATAGTTTTTAATAGATAATGCGGTAATCACTTAAAACTACACTCCCCATTTTAATTTTGTTTTCAATGTATCAAAATAAGAATAGTTTCTGTCTCTTATAAGTTTTGCTTTTTTTGAAAACATTTTTATTTTTACTTTTTTATTTTTATCCAATATATAACTTTCCTGTCCGTCGACAGAAACAACCAAATCCGATTTTTTGTTATCGTCGGTGGAAGTAAATTCCAAAACATTATTGCAATCCAAAATCATAGGTCTGTGTGTTAATGTGTGCGGAGATATAGGTGACACGATAAACAATGATAATGTAGGATAAATTATAGGACCTGAAAGAGCTAACGAATATGCCGTAGAACCTGTAGGTGTAGCTATTACTATACCGTCACCTTTATAACTCGACAAAAACTTTTTGTTTATAAAAGAATCTATGGAAGTAAGTCTTCCGTTATATATCGACCTTATAACACAATCGTTTAATGCCGTTGTTTTTACCGTTCCGTTTTTGGTTGTAATTTCGATATCCAACATCATTCTTTCTTCGTATTCAATGCCGTTATTTAAAATATTTTCCAATGAATTAAAAACATTTTTTATATCGGTATCGGTTAAAAACCCCAAAGTTCCCATATTTACACCCATAACCGGAATAGAATATTTCGAAACAAGTCTGCTTATTCTTAACATTGTTCCGTCGCCGCCGAGAGAAATTATAAAATCCACTTTAGGATTTCCGTTAAGTTTATATGAAATATTTTTAACCTTTATATTCTTGTTTTTTAACCAATCGGAAATTTTAGCACAATACTGTTGTGCATTCGGTTTTAAATGATTGTATATTATTCCTATTATCATTTTATTTATGCCTTTTTAATTTTAAATGTGCTATAATTAACTATTATATTAAAATTGTATTTTTTTTAAAATATTTACTACAGGAGAGATTATAAAATGTTTTGGCAAAAAGACATTGAAACGATGGACAGGAAGGATTTAAGGAAATTTCAGTTGGATTGTATCAACAAACAAATCGCTCTCGCAAAAAAATCACAATTCTACAAAGACAAACTCGCAAAAATAGGCGAACTAAAATCATTGGATGAAGTAAGAAAACTTCCTTTCACGACGAAACAAGATTTAAGAGATTCTTTTCCTTACGGCTGTTTGGTAACGGATTTAAAAGATGTAGTAAGAATGCATTCTTCTTCGGGAACTACAGGTAATCCTACAGTTGTGTTCCACACAAAAGACGATATTGCAAATTGGGCCAATATATCTGCAAGATCAATGTATTGCGCAGGTGCAAGAAGCACCGATGTGTTTCAAAATACAATGGGATACGGTTTGTTTTCGGGAGGACTCGGCTTTCATTACGGCGGAGAAAGATTAGGAATGATGACTATTCCTATAGGTCCGGGAAACAGTAAAAGACAACTTTGGTTTATGCAACATTTTAAAACGACTGTTGTCCATATTTTGCCGAGTTATGCATTAAGATTATCCAATACGGTAAAAGAACTCGGAATAGATGTAAAAAAAGATTTGAATTTAAGAATATTTTTTATAGGTGCGGAACCTCACAGTGAAGCAATGAGAAGAAAAATAGAAGAATTATATAATGTTAAAGCTTACAATTCTTACGGATTATCCGAAATATCAGGTCCGGGAATTGCTTTTGAATGTCAATGTCAACAACATTTACATATTTGGGAAGATTATGTATATCCTGAAATCGTAGATCCTAAAACATTCGAGCCTTTACCCGACGGCGAAGAAGGAGAATTGGTATTAACGACATTACAAAGACAGGCAATGCCTCTTATGCGATACAGAACAAAAGATTTAACAAGAATAATATCCGAACCTTGTGCCTGCGGAAGAACACACAGAAGAATCGCAAGAATAACGGCAAGAACGGATGATATGATGATTATTAACGGAGTAAACATTTTCCCAATACAAATAGAAAAAACAATCTTATCGATACCTGAAGCAGGTAAAAATTATGTTATCGAGTTGATTGATCACAATTGTATGGATAAGTTAAGAATAAAGATAGAAATCAACAATGACACTTTCAAAGGAACATTGAAAGATTTGGAAAAATTGCAAAACAAATTAATAAGCGAATTGAAGCAGGAACTCGATGTTACTCCTATAGTTCAATTCGTCGAAGCAGGAAGTTTACCGGTCAGTGAAGGTAAAGCAAAAAGAGTAATAGATTTAAGAGCAAAAAAGTAAAAATCAACAAATCGCGAAGCGATTTCGGAGACCTTAAGATTTGATATGAAACGAAGAATTTGCCGACTGCAGTGTGCAAGAAGTATAGCGGAGCGGCAAGCACATAAGGAAGGCAAATTCAAAGTTACAGAGCAAATATTAAGGCCGATATAAAAAAGAAAAAAGGAGATAAAAATGGCATACCATATATCAGTATTTTTAGAAAACAATCCCGGAAAATTGGAAAAAATAACAACCATTTTATCCGAAAACAACATTAACTTAAGAGCAATGTCTCTTGCAAGTTCGGGTGATTTCGGTGTAATGAAATTGTTGGTTGATGACCCTGATAAAGCTTTTGATGTTTTAAAAGAAAACAAAATAGCCGTAACAAAAAGACAAATTATAGGTGTTGTCGTAGATAATATTCCGGGAAGTTTTAATAAATTATTGTTAACATTAGCTTCAAACAAAATAAATATAGAAGATTGTTACGGATTTTTGTTAAGTAACGGAACAACGGCAGCAATAGTATTGGAAATAGAAAATTATCCCGATACGGCAAAATTCTTGTGCGATAAAGGTTTTGATGTATTAAGTTCCGAAAAGATTTATAAATATTAATTCTTTTTAATATAAAAAAAATAACCGCCGGAACAAAATTCCGACGGTTATTTTTTTATAAGAATTAAATTATATTAACAAAACATAGAAATATATTCTTCATAATCATCGTTATCTATATCATCACTGTCGTAGTAATTGTTATAACCGAAATAATATTCCATACCTGCCGAAGCATAATTGTCACTGTTCTGTTTGTTTATACCTGTTTCATGCATAAAGAAAAAAGATGAAGATGCCACTATAAACAAAAATCCCGCAGCCATTACTATTTTTTTCTTAAAAGAATTAAAGAAAGAACCGAGCATTACAACATTATCATCTTTTTTAACATTTTCACTTTTTATTTTGTTCATAACCGAAGCCGTAAAATCGGAACTCAATTCTTTTTTCGGAGCTTTGGACAAAACCGTTTTTATATTTTTAAGCATAATGTAGTCTTGTTTACATTTATCACATTCTTCAAAATGTTTCAATAATTCGGAAACAGATTGAGCGGATAATTCATTATCTATGTATTGAGAAATTAATTCTTGTGCTTTATTGCAGTTCATTTTAAATTACCCCCTTCCGTTAAAATTTCTTTCAATCTGTTTCTTGCTCTGAAAATCCAAATTTTTACATTTTCTACCGATGCATCCATCATTTTTGCTATCTCTTCGTAAGAATAATCTTCTATATCTCTTAAAGTTAAGACCATTTTATAATTATCTTTCAGTTTTCCAAGAGCTTCTTGTACCATTTTCTGTGTCTCTTTTTGCATCAACTCTCTTTCCGTATTATCATTAGACTTCAAAAAATCAATTAAGTTACTCTTTTCTTCATCTTCGCTGTTATTTATATCTAAAGGAACAACATTATGCTTCTTTTTCTTAGATATCGTTATCGTTTCGTTTATAACTATTCTGTACATCCAAGTAGAGAATTCAGACTCGAATTTGAATTTCGGTAAAGCTTTGAAAATCTTAATAAAAACATTCTGAGCTATATCTTCACAGTCGCTTGTCTGCCCGCAAAACGAATAAATTATGCTAAAGACCTTGTTTTTATACTTGTCTATTATAATACTGAAAAGATCTTCTTGACCTTGAATAATTTTTTCAATCAGCTCTCTGTCTTCCATAAACTATAAATTAGACTCCTTAGTATTAAAAAAAGTTACACCTATTTTTTTGTTACGGTTTTAGTACTCTTTTTAACAGTGTTTGTTGCCGGTTTTTGTGCCGGTTTTGTTGTTTTGTTTGCAGAAGTTCCGACAGGCTTTTTTACGGCACCGTTATTTGCCGGTTTATTAACATTATTTGCTCTTGTTTGCATTGAAGCATTTGGATCTTTATACTTTAACAATTCTTTTATTTTTTCATCCGAAGTTTTTGTATAAGAATATTGATCTTTTTTAGATTTTAAGCCACCTTTAGTATACTTACAAGCGGCATTCCATAATAACCACGTTTTTACACCGCAATCATAACAGGCTTGAATTTGAGCCCTTACCTCTGCAGGACCATAAGGAACACCTTTCATGGAAAAGTCTTGTAACCATGGTCTCAATTTTTCAACAGGAATTCTCTTTTTTGCACCCTGCAATGCAATATAAACCGTTCTGTAAGGTTCTTTGTTCGGATTAGGTATTCCATATTCTCCGTTATTATAATGAGAAGGATATATCATAGGGCTTACATAATCAACCTGTTCCGTCATTTCCACAATTTTTTGTCCTATTCCCATATCCGTTTTTTCCGTAGTTGTAAGACCGAATACATCTATAGATACTTTTACGCCTTTCGGAGCCAATCTTTCTTTTGCTTGTTTTAAAAAGTCTACTATTTTTGCGGATGCTGTCGTAGAAGAGTGCTCAACTCCGTATCTGCAATTTTTCGTATTTCCGTCTGAAGGGAATCTTATATAATCAAACTGTATTTCATCAAATCCCATATCTGCCGTTTTTTCCGCAAGTTCAAGAATATAATCTACGGCTCCCTGTTTATAAGGGTTCAACCAAGTAAGCTGTTTTCTGTCCTGCCAAAGAGAACCGTCGGGATTTTTTACTGCAAGTTCAGGCCTTTTTCTCGGCATAACATTATCTCTGAAAACTACAATTCTTGCTATTGCATACATTCCTTTTTCTTTAACTGCTTTCAAATATGGCAATACACTGGGAACACTCTTGGAATAAGTCACCCCTCCCGCAACATCTTTAACGGAAATATCACCGTCTATTTCTTTTATATCGATAACAACGGCATTCATTTCGGTATTATCCAACAAATCATTTGTTCTTGTTTTATGAAATTGAGAAGCAGCGGCATAAATGGTTAAATGCATACCTTTTGCCTGATCGGCTGAAACCTGTTCTACCTGCGGTTTTTCTTCTTCTTGAGGTTGTTCTTCTTTAATTTGCTCCGTTTTTTGTTCCTGTTCAGAATCAACAATTTTATCTTGTTGAACAAGTATTTCTACAGATTCTATCTCTTGTTCTTGCGCGAAACAGCTTGTTGATATAAAACAAATTGATACAAAAATTGAAAGTAAAAATATTTTTTTCATTTCCTAATTTCCTCTATATTAAGTTTTTTATAACATTTTCAGCTTGTTGCCTTGCCCATAAATCCGCTTTTACATATTTCGATAAATCTTTTGTCTTTATAACTTTATGTTTATTTATTACTTTTTCAACAACAACGGGAATCATATCGAATCCGATTTTTCCGTCAAGAAAATATTTTACGGCTATTTCGTTTGCGGCACTCATTACGGCAGTCATTGTGCCGCCCACTTTCGCACATTTATATGCTATATTCAAACATTTAAACTTCTTAAAATCCGGCTTAAAAAATTCCAACTTTGAAACTTCGGTTAAATCCAATCTTTTTATATAACAATTCGTTCTGTTAGGATAAGATAATGCATACTGTATAGGTAAAGTCATATCTGGATTTGATAATTGTGCCATAACACAACCATCGTTAAATTCCACCATTGAATGAACTACGGATTGAGGATGAATAATAATATCTATTTTATCTATCGGGATATCAAAAAGAACGGATGCTTCTATTGCTTCCAACCCTTTGTTCATCAATGTAGCGGAATCTACGGTTATTTTTTTACCCATTTTCCATGTAGGATGAGCAAGAGCATCTTCTACTGTTATATCTTTAAAATTTTTGTTTGATTTATAAAAAGGACCGCCCGATGCGGTAAGAAGAATTCTTTTTATTGATTTTTTATTTTCTTTTCCTATACACTGAAATATAGCGGAATGTTCACTGTCTACGGGAAGAACGGCAACACCTTTTTCTTTTGCTTTCTTCATTATTATGTTTCCTGCCATAACCAATGCTTCTTTGTTTGCTATGGCAACATCTTTACCGCTGTCAATTGCAGCAAGTAACGGTTCAAGTCCTATGGAACCGACCACCGACGATAAAACCATATCTGCGGCTTTTATCGTAGCAACTTTATTTAATCCTTCTTTACCGCAATAAACTTTTATTTTAAGTTTTTTATCGTTACACCATTTTTGTAATTTTTCTGTATTTTCTTTATCGAATACAGACACAACCGAAGGTTTAAATTTAATTATTTGTTTTTTTAAAAGTTCCGTATTTGAATGAACGGATAATCCGCAAACTTTAAATTCATTTTTTGTTTTTGAAATAAGCTCGAGAGCTTGTGTACCTATAGAACCCGACGACCCCAATATTGAAATATTTTTCATGTTGTTCCTTCAAAAATAAATTTTGTTTATTATACCATTTTATGATTTTATTGTATATTGTTATTTATCTTTATTTTATGAGTATCGGTATAATTTTTAAATATATTTATTGAAATGAACAATAATACCGCTATGGTTATCATTAAATATCTGCTGAAAACGACAAAGCCGAAAATATTCAAAAGTGTATTTGTAAGGACTATTAAGGTAACTATTGCAAAACTTTTGTTCACATATTTACCATATCCGTTGGCAAGGATTGTATTATGAATTTTTATTCCCAGAGGAAAACCTATCATACCGCCTGCCGCAATTATTAAAGACATTATTATTATCGTCCAATCAGGCTTACCGTCGGAAAAAGTGTAATACATACCGCCCGTAAAAGTTGTCACCAGTAAAAGTATTCTTATCGATTTTGCCGTTATCATTTCGGGAACTTTAAAAATATTGGCAAGTGTAGGTCTGAAAAATATCGCGCCGCCTACTCCCATAATAGAACTGCACACTCCAACAACCATACCTATAAAAAATGCTATTATCGATTGTGTATTTGAAATTTTCGGAACATCCGTTTCATATTCCGTAGTTTTACCGAACAGAACAAGTGAACCCAATGTAACCATAAATATACAGAATATTACAAGTAAAGCAATAGAGCCGAACCTTTCATAAAAGAATTTATTCACTATTTTTCCGCTGAATGCAAGTAAAAAAGCTCCTACTCCCAACGGAATAACAAGTTTTACGGCAACGGATTCTTTGTTCCATTCCAAACTTTTTATATCATGAACGGTAGTCATAAGAATTGACGGAACCATTTGCAATAATCCCACACCGACAGCTTCATTCGGAGTAAAACCGAAAATCAGCATGGTAGGAACGATAAGCCAACCGCATCCTACCCCCCAATATCCGCCTGAAAACATTCCTATAAAACCGATTAAAGGCATTAAAAAATAAATATACATAACGGTTGATATTTTACATTTTTATAGAAAAGCATTCAACACGGCAATTTATAATTAACGAAAATAAAATACTTTAAAATTTTCGTTTACAAGCAAGATTAAAGCCGTCTATGAACGCAGAAATTTTTAAAGTAAAAAGCTATAAATTCAAAAAGCTTTTTAGTGCGAACATGATTGAAGATTTTTCCGTTACATTAGGTCGTTAGGAAAAATCAAGTTGGAGCACGGCTTTAAAAATTTCAAGTGAATGGCTTTTTTGCTTGTAAATGAGAAATTTTAAAGAAGTATTTTTTATAGATTGCCACGCTCCGCTCGCAAAGACAAGCTACTTATTTCAGTTTCTAAATAGTGAGTTTAAAGTTTGGTTTTATACGGATATTGTCTATGAAAGAGGTTCCGTAACAAACATCAAAAAATTCTTCTTTAAGTTTTGATGTTATTTTGTTTATAACGGATACATTTTGAGGTAACGAAATGTTTTTATTTTCTTTATCGGAAATATACAAAGTAAATACGGATAAAGGATATTTTTGTTTTAATTCGTTTATTTTATCTATACAAGCATTTATGTTGTTTTTACACTTTATAAATATTTTCGGTTTGGGATGATGGCTCAAATATTCGTTTATATCTTTAGACCAATAATACTTATTTGCAAATTCGCTTAATTTGTTCAATTCTTTTTCAACCGTTAAAGCTTTTTCTTCCAAATTATCATCTTTTCCTATTACTATAGGGTTACCGTAAACGGCAACCGTCTTTGAAAAAGGTAAAGGAACTTTAAATTTATCCCAAGCTTTCTTAAATGTTAAAGAATTTTTTGCTATCGCGGATATAGGTATCAATCTTATACCTATTTTTTGAGACACCAAAAGAAGTCCCGATTTTACTTTATGTATAGGTCCTCTCGGTCCGTCAACGGTAAATGCAACAAAATGTCCTTTTCTTGCATATCTTATTGTTTCAATTAAAGCTCTTTCCGCTCTTTTCGACGAAGAACCTCTTACGGCTATAAAGTCGAAATCTTTTAATACTCCGGCTTGAATTTCCCCGTCTTTAGACATACTGCACATAGCAACAATTTGTCTTCCGGAATTAAGGCACAAAGGAAGAATTTGTTCTCCATGCCAAAGTGCATACACACTTTGTTCTTTAAACCTTCCAACCAAATCTATACTTCTTACTCTTAACGTACTTTTGGTAAAAGCAATATAATAATATGCTATTTTTGATAATATTTTTCTTGAATCCATTTTTGTTTTAAAACCCGATTTTTTTACTTACCGCTCGGTAGACAATATAACATAAAACTACTTTATTGTCAAACTTAAATCTACTCTATATTTCTTTGACTATTCTCGTAAAAAATAATAAAATTTATACTTAAATTATATTATAAAGAAAAGGTATTTTTTAATATGAAAAAATTTATAGTAATATTATTTTGTGCATTTTTTACTTTTAATTCAACTTTGTATGCTGAATATTCTTTAACTTTAACCGAAGCATTAAAGTGTGCTATTGCAAACAACGAATTGATAAATGCTGCGGCAAAAACAAAAGAAGTTTCGGAATATCACTTAAAATCCGCAAGAGGAAAACATTATCCCAATGTTTATGTCGAAGGTTCGGTAAATAAAATAAACGATTCGATATCGTTAAATTTGAATGATGCAAGATCTGCGGTTATAGGTGCAAGCGTAGCATCTTTTCAAACTGCGACAATGTACTCTGAGCATCCACAGCCCGAACAAGTAGTTGCAGGTTTCAAACAACAACTCGAACAGGCAATTCCCGATTTCAGTATGAAATTTCAAGACGATATTTTTTATAAACTTACGGCGGCTGTTGTTTGGCCGTTATATACCGGCGGAAAAATAGCGGCAAACTCTCAAGCAAAAAAGGCTGAACTTGCTATTTCCGAGATGGAATACACAAAGACTCTAAATTCAACTATAACTTCCGTAATAGAAAGCTATTTCAGAGCTAAACTTGCACAAGAAGCAAGAAACATAAGACAAGATTATTTAGATGATATTATCCAACATAAAGATAATGCGGAAAAACTGTTTAAGGTTGGTATGATATCAAAAGCAAACAAATTAAGAGCGGAAGTTGCTCTTGCGGATGCAACAAGAGAATACCAAAAATCAGAAAGAGATTTGGAACTTGCGGTAGTAGTATTATCTAATATAATAGGTGTGGAACTCGACAAAGTAAATCTTTGTACCGATTTCAAAAAAATCGATTATGTCAGAGAAGCGGATTACTTCAAAGATATTGCATACTCAAACAATATAACATTAAAAGATATGCAACAAAAAAAAGATATGCTCAATCAAAAGAAAAAGGCTATCAGAGGTAATTTTTTGCCTACGGTAGCTGCATTCGGAAAATATGAAATATATAAAGATGATCTTACACTTTTTGAACCGGAATGGGTTGCCGGTTTAAATGCAAGACTTGATATTTTTAAAGGCGGAGAAGATTACGGCGAATATAAAGCTTATTCAAAACAAGTTGAAGTTTTAGATTTATATATACAAAATGCAAACAAAATGATTGATACAGCCGTACAGAAATATCATCATGAAGCGCAAGCTGCACTTGAGCAATACGAAAGTTTGAAAAGTTCTCAAGATTTAACCGAAGAGAACTTGAATCTTTATAAAAAATCGTTTAAAGAAGGTCTTGCAACATCAATAGAAGTAATCGATGCCGAACTTGCTTTGGAAAAAGTAAGATTGGAACAGTCTCAGGCCTTATTTGATTTTAATGTTGCTTATGCAAAACTTATGGATATATGTGGTAATTCACAAATACTAATGGATAATATTATAGGAGAAAGTGAAAACAATGAAGAATAAAATTTTATTATTTTTGTTACTGTCTTTAACAACGGTATGCATGGTTTCTTGCTCTAATAGGCAAAAACAAACCATTTCGGGAGAAGTTGATGCCACCGAAATTGATATCGGAGTAAAAGTTCCGGGAAGAATAGCCGAAATATTTATTACCGAAGGACAAACCGTTAAAAAAGGTGATATTTTGGGGAGACTTGAAGGAAAAGAGCTTGATGCAAAATTAAAAACAATTAATGCGGCACTAAAAGAAGCTCAAGATCAATTTTTACTTGCCGAAAAAACTTATAACAGAATAAAAACTCTTTATAATGACGGTATTGTTCCTAAACAGCAATATGATGAAGTTGAATACAAATATAATGCCGCATTACAAAAAATAAATGCAACTCAAGGTCAAAAAAATGAGATTATGGCTTATTACGACGAACTTACGATTGTTGCACCTATCGACGGTGAAGTAACACAAGTAATATCTAATCCGGGAGAACTTGTTGCTACGGGTTATCCTATTATTACATTGCTTAACACAGACGATATGTGGGTTGTATTTAACATAAGAGAAGATCTTTTAAATAATCTTCAAAAAGACAAAGAAATAAAAGTTTATATTCCCGCGATAAAAGAAACATTAAACATGAAAATCAGTTATGTTTCCGCTATGGCAAGTTTTGCTTCATGGAAACCGACTAACCAACAAAACAATTACGATTTAAAAACATTTGAAGTGAGAGCAAAGCCAAACGAAAAAATAGAAAATTTAAGACCGGGAATGACAGCAGTTTTAAAAGATTAGAAGATTGTAATGAGTTATCTTATTGATGTAATCATAAAAGAACTAAAACATATATTTACGAGCAAATATTATTTGTTTTTAATATGTTTGTGGCCGTTTATAGATTTTATTTTCTTGGGCGGAATATATTATTACGGCAATGTTCAGAATATGCCTATTGCCGTAATAGACAAAGACCATTCCAAAATATCAAGAACAGTTTCAAGATTTTTCGATACATCTTATGCTTTTGATGTTAAATACAAATTAGATGATGTGGAAGATTTCAGATATTTGATTGCCGAAAACAAAATATATATGGGTGTTTATATACCTAAAGATACTCAAAAAAATATAAAAAAATCTTTACCTGCGGAAATAAGTTTTTATATAGACGGTTCAAATTATCTTACGGCAAATCTTTCGGAAATCGAAGGTGCAAACATTTTAGGAACAATAAATGCCGGGCTCAAAAACACAATGATGAAAAAGAAAGGTATCCAGTCCAAACAGGCTAAAGCAATGATGTTGCCTATACAGAATGACACCTCAAAGTTATTTAATCCTACGTATCATTACGGATACTTTTTAACCCCGGGATTATGGATTTCAATTTTAGGACAACTCTTTTTAATATTCGGAACTTTAACCATAGGCAGAGAACTCGAACGAAAAGAAAAAATTTCAAACTCCGTATTTTTATTTATATTGGGAAAACTGCTCGTTTATACAGTGATATCGGTTATATATTTTGAAATATTGTTTAGAGCCTTTTTCCCCGCTTTTCAAATTCCTTTCGACGGAAACACTTCAGGTGCAATAATTTTAAGTGTACTGTTTATAATTTCAACAATCTTACTCGGTATGCTTATGCCTGCAGTGACGGGTAACAGACTCGATGCTTTAAAAGGTTGCCTTTTAATAGGTGCTCCCGCATTTTTGTTATCCGGTTATACATGGCCTTTGGAACAAATGCCTATATTAATGTCAACTATTGCAAAATTTATTCCCCTGTCCGCTTATTTGGAAGGTTTCAGAAAAATATTTCAACAAAATATGCAACCAGAATATATAATACCCTTTGCTAAAATATTAATAACATTACTCATTTTATATTTCTTGATTACTTATATATTTTTGAGAATACGAAACAAGACGATAAAAAACAACGGCAAACAGGTTAACGGGTAAAACAAAAGATGAAATTGTTTAAGCAAATATTATTACGGGAATTTAAAAGATTTTTCACATCAAAAGATCTGATTTTGATATGTATTATCGCTCCTATCGTATATTCATTCGGTATAACATACATATATCACAAGCAAAATCCGAGAGATATAAAAATCGCACTTGTAAATCAAGATAATTCCGCAATATCAAGGCAATACGGCAGAATGATAAATTCCACACCGGAACTTAATATTGTCGACTATTTCCCATCTACATATGCGGCATATAATGCTATTTTTACAAACAAAATTGATTTGTTTTATTTTATCCCGAGCGATTTTTCAACGAACTTAAAAAGAGCCAAAAGCACCTTTGCTTTTATCGGTGCAAATGCAAGCAATTTCATGGTTTCAAGTACCGCAATAAAAACGATAGTTATGACTTCACAATTTCTGGCAGCTCAGGTGTCCGCAAGTTTTCTGATAAAGAACGGAATTTCAAAAAATTCGGCGATGCAAATGATACAGCCCATAAAAGGTAATTTTAAGTGGATGTTTAATCCTACAAAGACTTATGCGAACTTTTTTGTTCCCTTTGTTTTATTTGCAATATTTCAACAAATTCTTATAGTAGCCGTTTGTCATACAATGAGTTTGGAAACGCAGGAAAAAACATGGAAAGATTTATATAAAATAACAAACAACAAAATTATGCCTATTCTGTTCGGAAAGGCTATTCCTTATGTATGTGCCGCCCTTTTTATGGTATTATTGTTCATATTTTTTGTTTTCCCGTTCAATTCCATATTTCAAACTTCAATAATAAATCTTTTATTATTATCGTTAATATATTCTTTTGTTATAGTATTTTTTGCCATGTTAATATCCCACTTATTTAAAAGCCCCGTAGTATCTTTATGCGCTTTAACATTTTATTCTATGCCGGTTCTTTTAATTTCGGGTTTTGCCTGGCCGATATATATGTTACCTTCGTATTTAAAGATAGCAGCTTATATTTTTCCTTCCACTTATTTTATAAATATTTTTAGAATTTATTCTTTAAATACCATTTGGATAGGGTATGCGACATATTGTGTATTAAATTTAACCGTCTTCTTTTTGATTTGTCTTATATTAAATTTTGTAATATTCAAGTTTAAAATCGCATATACAAAAAAAACAGACAGATTATAAAAACAATCTGCCTGTAATCAAATGTATTAAAAAATTTATAAACTTTTATTCGGAAAACAAATCTCTTTCGTCGAGAATACCTATCGGTTTTCCTGTTTCATCCACCACAGGTATATTATCTATATTTTTATTCTGTAATATTTTTTCAGCTTCGGCAACAAGCATATCCGGTGATAATGTCGATGGATTTTTCGTCATAACTTCCGATATTTTTTTCTTTAACAAATTATCGTGCAACTGAATTTGTCTTCTTAAATCACCATCGGTAAAAAATCCTGCAAGTTTACCGTTTTCATCTACAACACTTGTTGCACCGACTCTTGTTCCCGTCATAATTAAAAGAGCATCTTGAACGGTAGCATTTTCTTTTACTACAGGGTTTGCTTTACCTTGTCTCATTATTTCTTTAACTTTCATTGTTAATCTCTTGATTTTATTACCTATAGCACCTAAAGGATGAAATATTGCGAAATCTTCTTTTTTAAAACCTTTCCTTTCGGATAAAACAAGCGCCAATGCATCACCCAAAGCAAGTAATGCCGTTGTGGATGATGTCGGTGCCAAATTATAAGGACAAGCTTCTTTTTCCACGGAAGAATCTATAATAACATCACAATTTTTCCATGTAGGAGAATCCGTTTTACCGGTAATTGCTATAATTTTCAAACCCATTTTTTGTAATACAGGTAAAACTTGTTTTATTTCTTCCGTTTCGCCGGAATATGATAACATAACGACAACATCACCTTTCATTATCATACCCAAATCACCATGTAAACATTCTGCAGGATGTAAATATATTGCAGGAACACCTATAGAAGCCATTGTGGCAGCTATTTTTCTGCCGATATGTCCCGATTTTCCAAGTCCTATAATAACAACCCTTCCCGATGATTTTTCTATTAAAGAAACGGCTTTTATAAACTGATCGTCTAAATGTTTTATTTGATCTTTTACGGCTTGTGCTTCCAAATTTAATGTATCTATAGCTCTTTGTATGTTAATTTGTTCCATTATAATTACCTTAAACTGTGAGCATTTTTTATAAAATCTGCCATTTTATTAAAATCTTTTCTTCTTTGTAATCTTTCTATACTCGTGTCGGCTTCAACACCGAACGGTTTTGATTTTTCCATAACTTCGCCGACATTTTCGGAAGAAATATTTCCTGTTATAAAATAAGGAACGGATACTTGTTCAAGTGCGGAAAGAGCATCTAAAGCAAGAATATCGTTACCTTGTTCATCTTTTGTTGAAATATCCAATACAAAATAATCTACGTTACCTGTGTACGGTTGTAACTTTATTACATCGGCAACACTTGTAAATTTCATATATTTAAAAACTTTTATACCTAATGATACCGCTAAAGCTTTACAAAATTCGGGAGTTTCCGAACCGTTTAACTGAACAACTTTTATTCCGGTCTTTTTAACAACTTTTGTTATAGCTTTACTGTCTTGATCTACAAATATTCCCACTGCCAAAACAAAAGGCGGAAGTTTTTCATTAACTTCTTTTAACATTTTATCGGAAACTTTTTTAGGAGAATCTTTTATTATTTGAAAACCTAAATAATCCGCACCCAAATTTGTTGCATTTAAAGCATCATCATAGTTTGTTATACCGCAAATTTTTACTTTTAACATTATATCCTCAAACACTTAAAATAAATTTCGAGATGACAAGAAATGTCGTTTCTATACTTCCATACTTCTATACATCCATGCCTCAAATTTTTGCTTTGCAAAAATTTTTATTTCCCGTAAACTTTTTTTGGATCAAAAACTTTTTTACCTACTATTCTTGTATTTCCCGTAAAAGATAATTTTCTGTAGAAACAACTTCTGTATCCCGTATGACAAGCCGAACCGCCTACCTGAATAACCTTTAACAATATGCAATCGGCATCACAATCATAATAAATTTCTTTTACTTTTTGTATGTTTCCGGATTCTTCACCTTTTACCCAGAATTTTTGTCTTGATCTGCTCCAATATGTAGCTTTTTTTGTTTTTAATGTTTTTTCGAATGATTCCGCATTCATATATGCAACCATCAAAATCACACCGTCGTTATAGTCTTGAACAACAGCCGGTATCAATCCGTTTTTGTCAAACTTTAATTGTTTTGTAATTTCCAACATATTTACTTTCCCCCGCAACTTCTTTTTATTTTTTATTTAAAACTCTTATTGCTTCTTCCAACTTAAAATCTTCAGTGTATAATGCTTTACCAACAATAGCACCGGTTACGCCGTATTTTTCAAGTTTAGCAATTTTTTTAACATCATCCACCGTTGTTACTCCGCCGGAAGCTATAACATTCATTTTACTTGCTTTTGCAATTCTTTTTAATCCGTCGATATTAGGACCTTTTAACATTCCATCTTTTGATATATCGGTATAGATAATTTCGCTGACACCCATATTTTTTAATTTTTCCAACATTTCTTCCGTCGTTACAGGTGTAATTTCTTTCCAACCGCCTATAGCAATTTTCCCCTCATAAACATCAAGAGCAACTATAATTTTTTCCGGACCGTATTTTTCTATTGCTTGTCTTACTATATCGGGATTATAAATTGCAACCGTTCCCAATATTGCATAAGATGCGCCCAAAGTAAAAATATCGTCTATTCTTTTCATGTTTCTTATTCCGCCGCCGACTTCAACCGGAATATCAACACTTAAACAAATATTTCCTATGATTTGATTGTTCGATTGATTACCGGAAAAAGAGCCGTCCAAATCGACGACATGTAATCTTTCCGCACCTTTTGCTTTCCAAAGTTTTGCCATAAAAACAGGGTCTTTGGAATAAATAGTTTCGTCGGCTATTTTTCCCTGTTTAAGCATTACACAATTTCCTTGTCTGATATCTACTGCAGGTATTATTATCATTTTTATCTCATCCTTAAATAGAACCTTTTGTCGAAGGTATCTTATTTTTTATTTTTTTATTTATACTTATTGCTATTGCCAATGCTCTTCCGAAACCTTTGAATATGGATTCGGCAATATGATGGTTGTTCCTTCCTTTCATCATTTTTATATGGAGTGTGATTGCCGCATTGTTAACAAAAGCAATAAAAAATTCCTGTATTAAATCGTAGTTAAAACCTGTTTTTTGAAACTCTATTTTAGCTTCATAACTTAAAAAAGGTCTGCCAGAAATATCGAGAGCAATATAAGCTAAAGCTTCGTCCATAGGCAATAAAAAATGCCCGTATCTTACTATACCCTTTTTATCACCCAATGCCTGTTTAAACACTTGCCCCAAAGTAATACCCATATCTTCAACCAAGTGATGGTCGTCTATTTCCGTGTCACCTTTGGCATTTATTTTAAGATATACTCCGGCATGAGCGGAAAACAATGTAAGCATATGATCCATAAACGGGATTGTTGTATTGATTGAAGATTTTTTGTTTGAATCCAAATTCAACTCAATATCTACATCCGTTTCAAATGTTTTTCTGTGAATGTGTGCTTTTCTCATTTTTTCTCTCTAATTTAAATATTTTGTTTTTTGTGTATCTTTTGTTTCCGTAATACCGTCCAAGTCTTTTAATTTTAAAGCTTGGTCCAATTTTTCCAACAAAATAACTTCGTCAACCGAAAAGTTTAATTTAGCTTTTCCGTCGCTAACTTTAGTTACTTCTTCAGTAAGCATATGTATTATTAGTTCAATTTCCCTTTCGGAAAGTTCTACTTGCATTATATTTTTCTTACCTCTACGGATTTTTTATGATTTACCAACCCTTCGGCTGCAGCAAAATCGGCAATTTGTTTTTTTACCGAAGATGTAACTTTTTTCAGTTCAATATAACTGCTTCTTTTCATAAATGTCATAACGGAAAGTCCGCTTGAATATTTTGCAGATGCATTCGTCGGTAAAACATGCGAAGGACCTGCCCAATAATCTCCTACGGCTGTTGCCGTATTATACCCTACAAAAATTGCTCCGGCATTATAAATTTTTGTTACCGCCTGTTTTGCATTCTTTATTAAAAGCTCCAAATGTTCAGGGGCTATATCGTTAACCATATCTATGGCTTTTTTTGTATCTACATTATAAATTTTTATTTGATTTAATTTTTCTTTATCGAAATTTTTCTTTATATAACTTATAATTTCTTTTGAACTGCACAACAAATATGCTTTTGCCATTGTATCATGTTCTGCTTGTGCCAACAAATCGTATAAAACATAATCTTTATCGGCTCCGCTGTCGGCGATAATTGCAACTTCACTCGGTCCGGCCAACGAATCTATACCAACTTTACCGAAAACAAGTCTTTTAGCTTCGTTTACATAAGCATTTCCCGGACCTACTATCATATTTACAGGTTTTATTGTTTTTGTTCCGTAAGCAAGAACCGCTATTGCCACCGCTCCGCCGATTGTATATATTTCTTTTATTCCGCAAATTTTTGCTGCAAACAAAACTTCATTGCTCATTTTCTTGGGAGGAGTCATCATAACTATTCTTTTAACCCCTGCAACCTTAGCTGCAACAAAATTCATAATAACGGATGACGGGTAAGAAAATCTTCCGCCCGGCACATATATACCTACAGCTTCTATAGGTCTGTATATTTGTCCTACGGATTTTACACTGTCCGTTATTAACCATTGTTTTTTTATGTTTGAATATTCTTTCTTATGAAATGCCAAAACATTGGCATAAGAAGCTTTTATTGCTTTTTTTAAAGCAGGGCTAACCTTTTTAACCGCTTCGTTTATCTGTTTATCGGTAACTCTTAAATCTTTAGCGGATTTAAAAGATACCCCGTCAAACTTTTTAAGATAACCTATTACGGCACTATCCCCTTTAGTTTGTATATTACTTATAATATCCGTAACTGCATTAATTATATCTGTATTCATAGCTTAATAATTTTATCAAAAAGGAAATACCTTTTCAATTAGGAAGTATTAGTTTTAATAAAACTTTCGAAATTTTCTTTTTCAAGCATGATTAAAGCTGTCTATGAACGAAGAAAAATTTAAAGCAAAAAACTATAAATCAAAAAAGTTTTTTAGTGCGAACATGATTGAAGATTTTTCCGTTACATTAGGTCGTTAGGTAAAATCAAGTTGGAGCACGGCTTTAAATTTTTCAAGTGAATGGCTTTTTTGCTTGAAAAAGAGAAATTTTAAAAGACTATTTAGTTGCTAATTTGTTTAAATATTTCGTACAGGATTACTGCACTGGCACAAGAAACATTTAAAGAAGAAATTGTACTTTTTTGTGGTATGGTTATAATAAAATCACACTTTTCTTTTATTTTTTGATGTATTCCAAACCCTTCACTGCCCATAACCAAAACCGCGGGAAACGGAACTTTTGTATCGGTTATTGAATTGTTTCCGTTTTCGGCACCTAATATCCAAAAACCGTCATCTTTTAATTTTAGTATTGCTTGTGATGAGTTTGTAACTCTTGCTATTTTTATGTGTTCTATAGCACCGGCAGATGTTCTTTCCACCGTTTCGTTTATTGTTGCACTTCTCCATTTAGGTATAATTACCCCGTCTACACCGAAACAAACGGCATTTCGTATTATTGCGCCTAAATTGTGCGGATCTTCTATCGAATCAAGAAGGAGTAACAGTCCGTTTTGCTTATTTTTTACCGTATCCATTAAATCTTCAAGTTCAACATAATTTGTTGCGGAAACTTCGGCGACAACACCTTGCGTATTTTCCTGCTCGAATTTATCAAGCTTTTCAGGAGGAACATTGTTTATAACAATACCTTTTGCTTTGGCAAGTTTAATAATTTCACTTATACTGCTGCCGTGAGCGGTTTTAGAAATAAGAATTTTATTTATTGTTCTGTTACCGGACTTTATTGCTTCAAGCACGGCATTTCTACCGAATAGTTTATCCATTAAAAATTACTCCGTAATTTTTTAGTTTATAGTTTATAGTTTAAAGTTTATAGCTTATAGTTTTCGGTAAAATTTTGTTAAACAAAATTTTCTAATTAAATATCAAAAATTCATTTCATGAATTTTTACAACAAACTTTAAACTTTAAGCTTTAAGCTATAAGCTGATTTTTACCTTGCAAAAATCATTATATCTTTTTAACAAGAGTTGAGCTTCCGTCTTTATTATCTATAATTTTGTAACCGAGTTCGGAAAGTTTGTTTCTGCACTCATCGGCAACCGCCCAATTTTTTTCTTTTCTTGCTTGGTTTCTTTTATTTAACAATTCCTGTAAATCGGATGATGCCGATTCTTCCTTCGAAACTCTTACACCTAAAGCACCTTCCAAAATATCTTCAAAAAGCCATTTTGCTTGTTTTAACAAATCCTGTTTATCACCGGATAAGTTGTTTAATATTATGTTTTTAAGCTCGTGCAAATACGATAATGCTCTTTCAAAATTAAAATCGTCGTCCAACGAATCTTTAACTTGTTTTTGTATTTTTATTAAATTTTCGTCTTTTAAATTGTTATCACTGTCTTTAACTATTGCAACAAGTCTTGAATATGCCTCATCAAGTCCTTGCAATGCGGCTTTTGCACTGTTTAAATTGTCGTGTGAAAAGTCGAGCGGTGTTCTGTAATGTTGTGTAAGCAAATAGTATCTTACTACTCTGGGATCATATTGTTCAAAAATATCTTTTAATGTAAAAAAGTTTCCCAAGCTTTTAGACATTTTTTCTTTATTAACCGTAACAAATCCGTTATGTATCCAATAGTTTGCAAATTGTTGTCCCGTGCAACTTTCACTTTGTGCAATTTCGTTTTCGTGGTGCGGGAATATCAAATCTTGTCCGCCGCCGTGAATATCTATAGTGTTACCCAACAATGTCGTAGACATTACCGAACATTCTATATGCCAACCCGGTCTGCCTTTTCCCCAAAAACTGTCCCAGGAAACTTCTTGAGGTTCGTTTTCTTTTGTTTTTTTCCACAATATAAAATCGTAAGGATTCTTTTTCTTGGAATCTTTTTCTACTCTTGCACCTACTCTCATCTCTTCAAATTTTCTTTTTGAAAGTTTTCCGTAATCTTTAAATTTATCTACCGAGAAATAAACATCTCCGTCAACATTGTAAGCATATCCTTTTTCTTCAAGTTTTTTTATAAACTCCACTATTTGAGGTATCATTTTCGTAACTTGCGGATAAGTGTTTGCTTTTATAACATTAAGTTTATCCATTTGCATAAAATAATCGTCAATAAATTGTTTTGCCAAATCTATAGGAGAAATTTGTTTTTCCAATGATCTGTTTATAATTTTATCGTCAACATCGGTAAAATTTTGAACATGGTTAACGGTATACCCGCTTCTCATAAAATGTCTTTTGATAACATCAAAAGTTACATAAGCTCTTGCATGTCCCAAATGACAAACATCGTAAGGTGTAACTCCGCAAATATATATCGATACATTATTTTCTTTTATAGGTTTAAATTCTTCTACTTTGTTTGTTAATGTGTTATAAAATTTTATCATCTTCTTTTCCTTAAAAGCTTATTTTTTCAATGAAGCGACTGCCATTGCACAAATACCTTCGCCTCTGCCGATAAACCCCATTTTTTCGTTAGTGGTTGCTTTTATTGCTATTCTTGCTTTAGATATACCCATTGTTTTTGAAAGAATATCTTTCATTTGGTCTATATAAGGATATATTTTCGGCTTTTCGGCAACAATTGTCATATCAGTATTTATTATTTTAAATTTCTTTTTCTTTAAAGTTTTAACTACAATTTTTAAAAGTTCTATGCTTGATATGCCTTTATATCTGTCATCGTTTGTAGGAAAAAAATGTCCTATATCGTTTTCCCCCGCAGCACCGAGCAAAGAATCCATTAATGCATGAACCAAAACGTCGGCATCACTGTGTCCGTCAAGACCGTTAGTATCCGATATTTTTACTCCGCCTAAAAAGAGTTTTCTTGATTTTTTAAATCTGTGAACATCGTATCCGAATCCTACAAACATTTTTCTATACCTCTATCCCTCAGTAATGCTTCCGCTAACTTAAAATCTATCGGTTGAGTTACTTTAAAATTTTCGTAACCGCCGTCAACCAACATTACTTTTTTACCGAATTTTTCCACAAGTTGTGCATCATCGGTAACATTTTTCGGTATTTTACCCGAATAAACTTTTTTCAATATTTTAGTTTTAAACATCTGCGGAGTCTGAGCCTGCCAAATATTGTTTCTGTCTATAGATTTCGTTATGTTTTTACCGTTTTTGGAAAACTTTATTGTATCTCTTGCAACACTTGCCGCTATTGCTCCGCCGTACTTAACCGCACTGTCGAACACTTCTTTTATTATTTTAGAAGTTATAAGCGGTCTTGCCGCATCGTGAACGGCAACAATATCCATATTATCTTTAACAACTTTTAGTCCGTTCTGAACGGAATTATATCTTTCTTTACCGCCGCATACAACATCAATTTTATATAACTTTTTATACTTTTCCATTTCGGAAAGTTTGTATTCGGGAACAACAAGTATAATTTGTTTACATTCTTTAACTTTTTTAAATGCAAGTATGCTCCATACAAACATTTTCTTTTTGTTTAAAAGCAAAAACTGTTTCGGTTCCTTTGAACCGAATCTTTTACCTGCGCCGCCTGCAACAATAACAGCTGCAAAATTCATATTATAGTTTTCCTTCCAAAATATCTTCGTTCGGTATTTTGCCGAACAACATTTTATTATCGGACGAATGTAACATTGATGTTATTTTTAAGTTAACTCTTTTACCTACAAAATTTTTTCCGTTTTCGGCAACAACTGTTGTACCGTCATCCAAAAAGCCTATCGCCTGATTTTTATCTCTGCCTTCTTTAACCAAGAAAATCGTAATTTTATGTCCGGGCAAAATCGTAGGTTTCAATCTTTCATACATATCGTTCAAGTCTATAACTTTTACTCCCTCTAACACAGACATTTTGTTCAAACTGAAGTTTACCGTTACTATTTTTGCATTCAGAGATTTTGCCAATTTTACTATTTTAAAGTCGGACGACTTTATCTTATAGTAATTTCTGTAAAGAACTTTTACTTTTTTATTTTGTTTTATTTTTTCCAAGTTCTCTTCCAAATGTTTATCTTTTAAACCGTCTATTTTATTTTCTATTTCTCTTATTACAAATCTCGGTAACAAAAACTGTTGGTATACATTGGAATTGATAAAATCTATAATTCTGTCATCGTTTATAACGGTTGTATCAAGCAACACTATTTCTTTTCTGTTGCTTCTTCTTATAAAAATAAAAAGAAGAACCGCTAAACAATAAGAAACGATTATTGCATTTATCGTATTAGATACTAAAAAAAATATAACTGCAGGAAACAATATAAATAAAACTAATAATATTAACAATTTTTTTACCTCATAAATTTTTTGATAAGCGGCAAAGTCTTTTTGGTATCGGGAAATATCCCTGTCCACTTATCAAAAGAAACAGCACCTTGATATATTAACATTCCTTCACCGGAAAAATATTTTATTTTATTTTTTGCGGCAAACTTTTTAAACGGTGTTTCTTTGTTGTATATAATATCATAAAAAACAATTTTTTTATTAAATTCTTTTATTGTGAAAGGAAGTTTATCTTCTTTTTTCATTCCGCAAGTGGAACAGTTAACCAAACAATCTATATCTTTTAAAAAACTTGCAGATACTTTATTGATATCAATAACGGAAATATTTTTATACTTTTCGGCAACAAGTTTGGCTTTATCAAAAGTTCTCGATGTTAAGTAAACATGTTTAACCTTTAATTTTGTTAAAGCATAAAGAATTGCTTTTGCCGCTCCGCCCGCACCCACGACAAATATTGTTTTGTTTTTTAAATTTATATTTTTAGACTTTAAATCGGTAATAAAACCTTGCCAATCTGTATTACAGCCATACAATTTGCCTTTTTTATTAACGATTGTATTTACACTGCCTATAGTTTTTGCGGCATTATCAACACTGTCAATATATTTCATAACCTCAATTTTATGAGGCACGGTAACATTTACACCCGTAATATTTAAACTTCTTATCGATTCCACAGCAGATTTCAAGTTTTCAGGCAAAACATCAAAAGCAACATATAAACAATTCAGTTTATACTTTGCAAACCAATCGTTATGCATTATCGGTGATAGAGAATGGTTAACAGGGTTACCGAAAATGCCTAAAAGTTTTGTATCTGCCGTAACATTTTTACTCATACAATTTCTCTCTAAAAAATAACAGATTTATTTTATTAAATATACACTAAAAAGGCAATAAAACTACAGAAGATTGGATGATTGGAAGATTGGATGATTGGAAGATTGGTTTTATTTTAGTATAATGCTTCTTGTTCAATTTACAATTCTTTAATTTATAAAGGAGCATTTTATGATTTTGATTTTAGATTTCGGTTCACAATATACTCAAGTTATCGCAAGAAAAATAAGAGAATCACATGTTTATTGTGAAATTTTTCCGGGAAACAAGAAACTTGATGAAATAGAGAATTTAAGCACGGTTGAAGCAATAATTCTTTCCGGCGGTCCTGCAAGTGTATACGAAAAAGATGCTCCCAAGCCGGACTCAAAAGTTTGGCAAATGAATGTACCTATTTTAGGTATATGTTACGGTATGCAATTAATTGCTCAACAATTGGGCGGAAAAGTTCAACATTCAAAGAACAGAGAATACGGTTTAGCCGATATCGTTATAAAATCAAAATCATTACTTTATGCAGGTTTAAAGAATAAGATGCCTGTATGGATGAGCCACGGCGACAAATTAACAAAACTTCCTAAAGGATTCAAGGTTGTTGCAAGTTCAAAGAATTGTCCTAATGCAACAATAGTAAACGATAAGGGAACGATATACGGAGTTCAATTCCATCCTGAAGTTCACCATTCACCTTTCGGAAAACAAATATTGGATAATTTCTTGTTCAAAGTTTGTAAAGTAAAACAAGATTGGACAATGAAAAATTATATAAAAGATGAAATTGCAAGAATAAAGAAACAAGTAGGTAAAGGTAAAGTTTTATGTGCATTGTCCGGCGGAGTAGATTCTTCCGTTGCGGCAATAATGATGCACAAAGCCATAGGTAAACAGTTGGTAAGTGTTTATGTTGATCACGGTTTACAGAAACTCGGTGAAACGGAAAGAGTAAGAAAGATATTCGGCAAAAAGTTCGGCAAGAATTTAATAATAGTGGATGCAAAAAAATTATTTTTAAACAAATTAAAAGGTGTTACCGAACCTGAACAAAAAAGAAAAATTATCGGTCACACATTTATAGATGTTTTCGAAAAAGAAGCAAAGAAAGTAAAAAACATCGACTTTTTATTACAAGGCACAATTTATCCTGATGTTATAGAAAGTGCAAAAATAGGCAAAGCCGTAACGATTAAGAGCCATCACAATGTTGGCGGGTTACCTGAAAAAATGAAGATGAAATTGGTTGAACCTTTAAAATCTTTGTTTAAAGATGAAGTAAGACAGTTGGGAAGAGAATTAAACATTCCTAACGAAATTATAGACAGACAACCTTTCCCGGGACCGGGACTTGCAATAAGAACACTCGGCGAAATAACCGAAGAGAAGTTAAGAATAGTTAAAGAAGCGGATGCAATAGTTGATCAAGAAATAAGAAAAGCCGGATTATACGAAAAAATTTGGCAATCTTTTGCAATAATACTTCCCGTAAAAACGGTAGGTGTTATGGGCGATCAAAGAACATATGAACATGTTATCGTTATAAGAGCCGTAAACTCGGTAGATGCAATGACTGCAGATTGGGTAAAATTGCCTTACGAAATTTTAGGTAAAATATCTTCAAGAATAATAAACGAAGTTAAAGGTGCCAACAGAGTTGTTTACGATATTTCTCAAAAGCCGCCTGCGACAATTGAATGGGAATAAAATTTTGCGGAGCAAAATTTTGAAGTATAGATGTATGGAAGTATAGAGGGATTGAAACGACAATTTAACGACAAGATCCCGTATCAAGTACTGGATGACATATAATGAGAGCCAAGGTATAAATTTATACTTTGGCTTTTTTATTGAAGAATAAAAGAGTTATAACAAATAAAGTTACGCCTATACATACACAAGAGTCTGCAACATTGAATGCAGGCCATCTGTAAACTTCTTTATATCCTACATCTATAAAATCTACAACCGCACCTCTGAAAAGTCTGTCTATAAGGTTACCTATTCCCCCCGACAATATCAAAAGCAAAGAGTGTGTTTGTAATTTTGTAAGTTCTTTTTTATTTTTATAAATAAACCATATTAAAAATATTATTACCAATGATACCAATACAATAAAAAATATATTGTTGTTTTGAAACATACTAAATGCTACACCGGTATTAGATACATTTACAATGCTGAAATAATCGTTAATTTTTATGGATGAATAATAAGGTATATTTTTTATAACAAGGAATTTTGTTATATGATCTAATGCCACATAAATTAAAGGTAATAAGAAATACAAATATTTTTTCATGATGATTTATTTTATCAAATTATAACTTTTTTGTCGTTAAAGGCCTTAAGATTTTCAAAATAAAAAATAAATTTTAAGTTTATCAGTTAAATGTAACGAGCAAGAGAAAAACATGCAAATTTATCTTTTAAAATTGCAGAACACCCGTCCTTGTCGTTAAAGACCTTAAGATTTTGTGTTAGAATGAAGAAACTCAGGAATGAAGTGTATATGGATCCCGTAAGGGCATACTCGATTTCCTGAGTTTCAATATTATAACCAAAATATTAAGGTCGCTATATTATCTATTTTACGGCTTCGGCACATCTTTCACACAAGCCGTTTTCTATATGATCAATATGTCTCCAACATCTTTCACATTTGCCGTAAGAAGATTTTCCCGCAACAAAGGAAATTTCTTCCTCATTATCGGATTTTTCCAACTTAATATCCCAACTGCCGAATACAATGTTTATCAAATCGATATCGTTCAATGCTTTCTCATACTTTGAACCATACTTTATTGTTAAACTTGATTCCAAGTTGGAACCGATAATTTTGTCCTTCCTTAATTTTTCGGTTTCCGCCAAAACCTGTTGTTTTATTTTTACAAGAGTTTCCCACTTTGCAAGAACATCTTTTTCCAACTTATATTCTTCGTTTACCGCAGGGAAATCCACCAATGTTACAAATTCAGGTAAATCTTGTTTTATTTTCTTTATTTCTTTCCATGCTTCGTGCATCGTAAATGTTAATATCGGTGACATTACTTCTACCAATGCAGTAACAATTTCAAGCATTGCGGATTGTGCACTTCTTCTTGCTTTACTGTTAACTTTATCGCAATATAAAATATCTTTTAATGCATCAAGATAAAATCCGCTTAAAAATACCGTGCAGAAATCGTTTATAACTTTAACTGTTTTATGGAACTCGTAATTTTCAAAACCGGTTTCAGCCTGTTTTACCACTTCGTTTAATGTCCATAAAGCATATTTATCTATCTCGTTCATATCTGCAAATTTTACTATATCTTCTTTTTTCATATCACTGATATTTCCGAGCATAAATCTTATTGTATTTCTTATCTTTCTGTAGGTGTCGGTATGACCTTTTATAATTTCGTCTGAAATTCTTACATCTTCTCTGTAATCGCAGGATGCAACCCACAATCTTAAAATATCCGCACCGTACTTATTTATTATTTGTAAAGGATCAAGTCCGTTACCCAAAGATTTAGACATCTTTCTGCCTTGACCGTCAACCAAAAATCCGTGAGTAAGAACGGTTTTGTAAGGTGCTCTGCCTTTTATTGCAACTGCAGGAAGCAACGAACTTTGGAACCAACCTCTGTGCTGGTCGCTGCCTTCAAGATATAAATCCGCGGGAAATTCCAAAGAATCATAGTTTCCGCTCGACAATACGGCTTCACTTGATACTCCGGAATCAAACCAAACATCAAGAATATCTTCTTCTTTCTTAAATTCAGTTTTACCGCATTTCGGACATTTTACATCAAAACCTTTAAGCCAATCCTCTGCGGATTTTTCGTACCAAATTCCGGCACCGTGAACTTTGAATTCTTCAACAACTTTATCTATGATTTTTTTATCAAGTATAGGTTCACCGCACTCTTTACAATAGAATATCGGTAACGGAACACCCCACAATCTCTGACGACTCAAACACCAATCGGGTCTTGTTTGTATCATTCCGGTAATTCTGGATTCTCCGTATTTAGGAACCCAATTAACATTCTTAATTTCTTTAAGAAGATTTTGTCTTAAATCGTTCAAATCCACACCCATAAACCATTGAGGAGTTGCTCTGAATATCACAGGTTTCTTACATCTCCAACAATGAGGATAAGAGTGACTTATTTTTATACTTGCAAGAAGTGTTCCTTCTTTCGTAAGTTTTTCGATTATTAAAGGATTTGCTTTAAATACGTTTATTCCTTCAAATTCGGGAACTTCTTTTGTAAATTGTCCTCTGTCATTTAAAGGTGAAATAATATCAAGTTTATATGCTAATCCCGCTTGATAATCTTCTTGTCCGTGTCCCGGAGCAATATGAACTATACCGGAACCGTCTTCCATACTGACATAATCCGCCAAAATACCGAGTGATTTTCTGTCTACTATAGGATTTTGACATTTAATATATTCCAAATCTTTACCGTCAAATTCCGCTTTTACGGTAAAACTTTCCGCAGAGATTTTATTCTTAACATTTTCCGCCAAATCTCTTGCAACAATTATTTTTTCAACTTTACCGTTTAATATATATTCGCAGGCAACATATTTTGCTACAGGCGAAAATGCAAGCGCCACGTTGGACGGTAATGTCCACGGTGTTGTCGTCCATATTAATACGGAATAATCTTTCAAGAAATCTTGTTTGTCTTTTAATGCATCACTCAATTCAACAATTTTAAATTTTACAAATATTGAATCGGATGTAACATCCGCATATTCAACTTCAGCATCCGCGAGAGCTGTTTCGCACGATGAACACCAATAAACAGGTTTTTTCTTTCTGAACAAATAATTTTTTTCTACAAGTTCACCGAAAACTTTTACTATTGATGCTTCATATTTAGGATCCAATGTAAGATAAGGTTTCTCCCAATCTGCAAATACTCCCAATCTTTTAAACCCTTCTCTCTGTATAGAAACGAATCTTTTTGCAAAATCACTTGCCTGTTGTCTGAAAACTTTTTTATCTACTTTATGTTTATCGGTTTTTAATTCTTTTAAACATTGTGTTTCTATAGGAAGTCCGTGACAATCCCAACCGGGTGTGTAAGGAGTGTCAAAACCTTTCATGTTTTTATATTTCAAAATAAAATCTTTTAAAATTTTATTCAAAGCATGTCCGCTGTGCATATTTCCGTTGGCATACGGAGGTCCGTCGTGAAGAATAAATTTTTTCTTACCTTGATTTTTTGCTCTCATCTTCTCGTAAATTTTAGCATCGTATAACTCTTTTAAAAAGTCCGGCTCTCTTTGAGCTAAATTTGCTTTCATTTGAAAGTCTGTTTTAGGTAAATTAACAGTTTTTGAATAATCTTTTTTTTCGTTTTCCATTTTCTTGTTTAACCTTTTTTATATTTTTATTTAATTTTTTTCAGTGTAGAAATTTTGTTTGGCTTGAAAACACCTTTTTCCGTGATAATCATTGTAATGTTTGATGCCGGAGTGATATCAAAACCGGGATGTCTTACCTGTGTACCTTTAGGAGCAATTTCTTTGCCGTTTATTTTTAAAACTTCTTCGGCAGATCTTTCTTCTATTTTTATCTTTGTACCGTACAAAGTTGAAAAATCTATTGTAGAACTCGGGGCCACAACATAAAAAGGTATCTTATGATATTTTGCAAGTATCGACAACGAATAAGTTCCTATTTTATTTGCAACATCACCGTTTGAAGCAATTCTGTCCGCACCGACAATAACGGCATCTATTTTTTCCGTCTTCATTATATATCCTGCCATATTATCGGTAATTAAAGTATACGGAATCTTTTCTTGTTGAAGTTCCCATGCGGTAAGCCTTGCACCCTGCAAATAAGGTCTTGTTTCATCAACAAAAACTTTTTTTATTTTCCCGTTCTTATAACCCGTTCTTATCATTCCGAGTGCCGTTCCGTAACCTGCAGTGGCAAGTGCACCGGCATTACAATGAGTAAGAACTACGGAATTCTTTTTCAATAATCTTGCTCCGAAATCAGCCATAATCTTATTACATTCTATATCTTCGTCGTAAATTTCGTTTGCCGCAGATTCCAAAACAGCAACAAAATTTTCGGGATTTAATTTTAAAGAACTTTCTACAACTACACACATTTTATCTACAGCCCACTTTAAGTTAACGGCTGTAGGCCTTGCTTGTATCATTTCTTCGGAAACTTTTTTAATAAATTTAATTTTTTCCGTGGAAGATAACTTTGCAGCCTTTGTTCCTGCCAGAACCATACCGTAAGCCGCACTCACACCTATAGCCGGAGCACCTCTTACAATCATATTCTTAATCGCTTTTATAACATCGGTATATGTTTTACATTTTCTGTACACAACTTTACTCGGTAATTCCAGTTGGTCCAACAAAAAAAGTGTACCTTTTTCCCAATATAAAGTTTCCGACATTTTATTATTCATATTTTTCTCTTAAAGTCGATTTAATCTCTACGGTATAGTATCTAAAACTTCTTCCAACTCTTCTTCGGTTCTTCCTGTAATTTCTATGGTTTTTTCTCTTCCTCTTTCACCTTTTCTTAAGAGGACATGAGATCTATTAACATCAAAAAAATCAGATAAATATTCGCACAATTCTTCGTTAGCTTTTCCTTCAACGGCAGGAGCAGCAATTTTTACTCTTAAAATAGACCCAATTCTGCTTACAACATCATTTCTTTTTGAATTAGGAATTACTCTTACTTTAATAATCATTACTTTTACCTCTCTACTTATTACTTATTATATATTAAAGTTCTTCCGCTCTTTGTTTAGCTTTTTCAATAGCAGAAAAAACTACTTGTTTAAAATCACTGTTTAAAAATTCTTCCATAGCTTTTTCTGTTGTTCCTCCGGGAGAAGTAACATTCTTTCTTAAAACGGTATCATCAAGTCCGCTTTCTATAAGCATTTTTCCGGAACCGAATATCGTTTGATAAACCAATTCTTTAGCCATATCGGACGGAATACCTAAATTTTCGGCAGCTTGTCTCATAACTTCGGAAAAATAAAATACATAAGCAGGACCGGAACCGGAAACGGCTGTGATTGCATTTATCAATTTTTCTTTTACTACAACAACTCTTCCGATAACGGAGAATAAGTCCGCTATATCGTTAATATTTTCTTTTGTTGCATTTTTTCCGCCGCAAACGGCCATAGCACCTTTTCCTACCAAAGCGGGAGTATTAGGCATAACTCTTATAAGAACGGTTTTCTTTGAAAGATATTTTTCCACAAATTCCGTTGTTATACCGGCAGCAATTGTAACAACCATTTTAGCTTTTCCGATTTGTTTGCCGTATTCTTCCAATACATTTTTAAAAGTTTGCGGTTTTATGGTTAAAAAGACTATATCTGCTTTATTTAAAGCTTCACTTTTATCTTGTTGAGCGGATACCGCATATTTATGAGCCATATATTGTAATCTGTCTCTTGAAATATCGTTACAAACAATATTTGAAGCTTTTACTATATCATATTTTACAAATCCCGATATTATAGCTTCAGCCATATTACCCGAACCGATAAAAACGACCTTTTTGTCGTAAAACTTTTTACTTATCATAATTTCTCTCCCCGAATATGGCTGTTCCTACTCTTACCATATTCGAACCTTCTTGTATTGCAATTTCAAAATCATCGGACATTCCCATTGATAGAATATTGAAATTGGCATCTTTTTTCGTATTTTTTATATTTTCAAATACTTCATAAGCTAATTTAAAATATGGCCTAACCAACTCTTTATCATCAAAAAAAGGTGCTATTGTCATTATTCCGCAAATAGAAATATTCGGACAATTTAAAGCACAATAATCGTATATTTCGTAAACTTTTTCTTTTGATGCACCATACTTTGTTTCTTCGGTTGAAACTTTAAATTCAATTAAACATTTTTGAACTTTGTTTATATCTTTCGCATGTCTGTTTATATCTTTTGCCAAATCTATGCTGTCCAAAGACTGTATCAAATCAAAATTTAATACCGCTTTCTTGGCCTTATTTGACTGCAAATGTCCTATAAAATGTTTATTTATACCGTTTAAACTGTTAGAAAGAACTTCGAATTTAGGTAATGCTTCCTGTATTTTACTTTCGGCAATATCTAAAATTCCCGTATCTATAGCCTGTTTGGCACATTCCGCAGAAAAAGTCTTAGTAACGGCAAGTAATGTTATCTTCCTGCCGTTTGATGCTTTTTCTATTCTCTTTTTTATATCATTAATATTTTCAGCTATAGTATTCACAATTTATCTGTGTATTATACCATATTTTGTGGCAGTTGTTAATAATATTACTAAATATCTACCCTTTTATATAATATTTTTGTATAATATCGGAATGAACTTATCTACGGATATCAAATACATCAAAGGTATAGGTCCTAAAAGAGCTTTGGCATTATCAAAACTTTCTATAAATAATGTTGAAGATCTTATAACTTTTTTTCCGAGAACATACCAAGACAGGACTGTAATAACAAAAATATCAAATATACTTTTCAGTCAGCATTACTGTATATTCGGTAAAATTGTAAACACTTACACAAAAAAGTTATCCATGAATTTATCCGTATTTTCGGCAGAAATAGATGACGGTTCCGGTACCATTACCGCAAATTTTTTCAGGAAAGTTAACCCTTACTCAAAATTTGATATCTTTGCAACAATAAAAAACTCTTTCAAACCAAATTCTTTTGTTTATATATATGGTATATGTGAACTGAAATTCGGACAAAAACAAGTTTCGGTTGAAGATTACGAAACAGTAGAAAACAAAGATTCCGTTAGTGAACAGTTTAATAAACTTGTTCCTGTTTACGATTTAACGGCAGGAATAACACAAAAAACAATTTTATCGGCACTAAAACTTGTTTTAAACGATATGGCAAACATTTATCCCGATATAATATCAACCAACGATAAATACAAAACAAAACTTATGCCGATAAGTCAGGCAATAAAAGCAATACATTTCCCGAAAACATTGCAAGAAGCGGAACTTGCAAGGCAATCTTTTGCTTTACAGGAATTTTTGTTATTACAGATAGTTCTCAGCAAAGCTAAACAAAAAAACACGATAAAACAAAAAACAAGCAAATATAAAATAACAAAAGAATTGTTGACTCCGTTTAAAAATCGTCTTAAATTTGAATTTACAAGAGCACAAAAAAAAGCAATAAACGAAATTTTCAATGATATGATGAGCAAAAAAGCAATGAACAGAATGCTTATGGGTGATGTCGGTTCAGGTAAAACAGTCGTTGCTTTAAGTGCAATTCTTCTTGCCGTAGAAAACGGATATCAAGCTGCTATAGTTGCACCGACGGAAATTCTTGCGGAACAACATTACCTTACATTTAAAAATATGCTTGAAGGTTTAAATGTTAATATTGAACTTGTTACTTCTTCAAGTTTAAAAACAAAAAAGAAACAAACGGAAATTTTGCCTTTAATAGAAAACGGAACCACAAACATTATTGTAGGTACACATTCGGTAATGCAGGAAAGAGTTAAATTTAAAAATTTAAGTTTAGTTATTATAGACGAGCAACACAGATTCGGAGTTTTACAAAAAGCTTCGGCTCTTGCAAAAGGAAACAACCCCGATGTGCTTATGATGACAGCCACCCCTATACCGAGAGGTCTTGCAATGACAATATACGGCGAAATGGCGGTAAGTGTACTTGACGAATTGCCGCCGAACAGAACACCTGTACAAACTTATTGCTTATCGGAAAACATTGCCTACGATTACGCTTTGGAAGAAATAGAAAAAGGTAACCAAATATATATAGTTTATCCCCTTGTAGACGAATCGGATAAAATCGAACTAAAATCCGCAACGCAAGAAGCGGAAAAATTGTCGCAAACTGTTTTCAAAAATAACAAAGTTGCATTATTGCACGGCAAGATGAAACCGAAAGAAAAAAATGATGTAATGTTAAAATTTAAAAATAAAGAATTTGATATTTTGATATCGACAACGGTTATTGAAGTAGGTATAGATGTACCAAATGCAACAATGATAATAATACAACATGCAGACAGATACGGACTTGCGACACTGCACCAATTAAGAGGCAGAGTAGGCAGAGGACAAAAGAAATCTTATTGTATACTTGTTTCAAGTGCAAAAGGTCAAACAGCAAAACAAAGGTTACAAATAATGACAACTACTACCGACGGATTTAAAATAGCATCCGAAGATTTAAAAATGAGAGGGCCCGGTGAATTTACAGGCACTTTACAACACGGTTTTCCCGAATTTAAGGCAGGCGATATAATAAAAGATGTAAAACTTATTGAATATGCAAAGCAAGTTGCCGTTGATATTATCGCAAAAGATCCGGAACTTATTGCCCCGGAACATACAAATATCAACAACTTAATCAACACAAAATATTCTCAACTTTCAAAAATTATTCAAGTCGGATAAAGTTTTATAAACTGATACACTCTATATCTTGAAGTTTATCGTACTCATCAAGAGATTTTAAATATGCAATAACTTTTTCCATATTTGTAAGCAAAGAGCAACCGCACTTAATTGCAGCTTTTCTTATTGTTGCATTTTCCTTTCTTTCCGTAATATCAAATGTTTTATGTATATTTATTACAAAATCAACTTTGCCGTCTTTTATAATATCTATGGCTTTGGGGTTTTCCGTCCAGTTAACCATATGAACATTATAGCCTCTTGATCTTAAATAGTTTGCTGTTCCAGTTGTTGCATATACAGGCACATTTAACTTATATAAATTTTCCACAACTTCCATAAACTTTATTTTATCTCTTTCTCTGCCGGAACTTACCAATATTCCTTTAACCGGTTTTTTTATTTGTGTTGCTTCGAGTGACAATATCATTGCCTGATTAAAATCTTTTCCCAAGCAACCGACTTCACCGGTTGAACCCATTTCCACACCTGTTACAGGGTCTGCACCGTCGAGCCTTTGATAACTGAACATCGATGCTTTCATTCCCACAAAAGGAATTTCGCTTTCGTCTATCATTATTTTACTTATCTTTTCGTTGTTCATAACTTTACAGGATATTTCCGCAAGGTTTTTCCCCGAAACTTTTGAAATAAAAGGGAACGACCTTGACGCTCTTGAATTACATTCTATAACTTTAACATCGTTATCTTTTGCAATAAACTGAATATTGAAAGGTCCGTTAAGATTTAAACCTTTTGCTATTTTTCTGACAATATCTTTTATTGTGTTAACTGTTTTTACATAAAGTTTTTCCGGAGGAAACACAAGTGTAGCATCGCCGCTGTGAATACCCGCGTTTTCAACATGTTCGCTTACCAACGAAATTATTACTTCCCCGTTTTTTGCAACTCCGTCACATTCAACTTCTTTAGCATCAAGAATAAACTTGGAAATTACTACCGGGTAATCATCCGAAATATCTTTTGTTAACGAAAGGAAATAATCCAAACTCTTTTCATCTCCGGCAACATTCATAAGTGTTCCCGACAACACAAAACTCGGTCTTATAAGAACAGGATAACCTACTCTGTTAATAAACTCGTCTATTTCTTTTCTTGATGTTGCCGATATCCATTCCGGTTGATCTATACCCATTTTATCGAGCAGTGCGGAAAATTTGTTCCTGTCTTCCGCCATATCTACGGTTTTTGCGCTGTGTCCCAAAATTTTAACTTTGGCATCATTTAACGACGGTATAAGGTTGTTGGGATTTTGTCCGCCCATACAAGCTATAACACCTTTCGGTTTTTCCATATCTACAATATCCAACACTCTTTCAAAAGAAAGCTCTTCAAAATACAGTCTGTTGGAAGTTGAAAAATCCGTCGATACGGTTTCAGGATTACAATTAATAATTATACTGTCTGCTCTTTTTGTTTTGAAATATTTACTTGTCATTACGGAACACCAATCAAACTCGCAACTGCTGCCGATTCTGTAACTTCCGCTGCCAAGAGTTATAATACCTGAATTTTTCTTTGTTAATTCTATATCGTTGTGTGTTCCGTCGTAAGATAAATACAAATAGTTTGAACTTGTAGGATATTCGGCGGATGTCGTATCTATTTGTTTTACTACGGGAACTATATTTAATTTCTTTCTTAATTTTCTTATTTCAAGTGAAAGTTTTTTTATTTCTTTCTGTGTATGCTTTTTGCCGGGTTCTTTTACGGTAAGGAAAAATTTAACCAATTGATAGTCGGAAAAACCGAGTTTTTTTAAATTTCTTATATATTCTTTACCTAAATTATTAAATGTATCGTAAACTGTTTTTGTTTTACTCTTTTTTATTAACTCAACAAGCTCATTTTCGGTATCGGCAAGATGTTTTACATGTGCTAAAAACCATTTTGAAATTTTTGACAGGTCTGCAATTTTATCTATGGAATAACCTCTTTTAAATGCTTCATATATTGCAAACAATCTTAAATTTGTAGGGTTTGCTATTTCGTATTCAAGTTCTTTTTTAGTTGCATTTTTAAATATACCTACAGTTAATCCTTCATCGTTTTCGTTTACCATTCTTATGGCTTTTTGTGTTATTTCACAAAAGTTTCTGCCGATAGCCATAACTTCACCGACGGATTTCATTTGTGTTCCCAAAAGTTTTGATACACCGGTAAACTTTGTTAAGTCCCATCTCGGAACCTTCAATGTCACATAATCCAACGACGGTTCATAAAATGCGGAAGTTGTTTGTGTTACCGGGTTTTTAAGCTCAAGCAAATTAAACCCCGACACAACTTTTGCGGCAATGTATGCTATAGGATATCCCGTAGCTTTTGATGCAAGCGCCGACGATCTCGAAAGTCTTGCATTTATTTCTATTACATAAAATTCTTTTGTGTAAGGGCTTAATGCAAACTGAACATTACATTCCCCTATTACACCTATATTATGAACAATTTTTATTGCGGTATCTCTTAACATATTGTTTTCTATGTTATCTATCGTTTGGCACGGAGCAACAACTATCGAATCGCCGGTATGTATTCCCATCGGGTCAAAATTTTCCATATTACAAATGGTTATACAATTTCCCTGTCTGTCTCTCATTACTTCATATTCTATTTCTTTCCAACCGTATAATGATTTTTCTATTAAAATTTGAGGAACGCTCATCAATGCCGCAGATGCGAGTTGTTCAAGTTTTTCTTTGTTTTCCGCAAGACCGCTGCCGAGTCCGCCTAAAGCAAATGCTGATCTTGTTATTACCGGATAACCTATTTCTTCTGCAACTTTTAATGCTTCTTTAACGGTAGATACTGCTTTACTTGCAGGAATAGGAACATTTATTTCTTTCATCTTCGCGGCAAACAAATCTCTGTTTTCCGACATTTCAAGAGAATTTACGGATGTTCCCAAAACTTCAACTCCGTATTTTTGTAAAACTCCGCTTTTATAAAGATCTATAACACAGTTAAGTGCGGTTTGTCCGCCGAAACTAGATATTATTCCTACAGGTTTTTCTTTTTCTATAACTTTTGTAACCCAAAACGGTGTTACAGGATACAGATAAACTTTTTTATCGATATCTTTGTTTGTTTGAACGGAAGCTATGTTTGGATTTACTACTATAACTTCAAGATTTTCTTCCTGTAAAGCTTTTACGGCTTGTGAACCGGAATAATCAAATTCTCCGGCTTGACCTATAGATAATGCTCCGGAACCGAGCAGAATTACTTTTTGTTTTTTATTTCCTTTGGTTTTCAAAAAATTTAGTATCATAAAAATTTTCTCCGAAAATTTTTGATGTATGGAAGTATGGAAGTATGGAGTAAAAATTCTACGGAATTTTGATGACCGGAAGGTTGTTTGGATGTATAGAAACGGACTAATTGCACTAAATAACTATATTGCATTCGCAACTTTGTTTTGCCTTTATACCTCTATACCTCTTTCCCTCCATACTCTATACTTCTATTCCTCTATACCTCAAAATTGCCTTTGGCAATTTTATAACTTGTTTATAAATTCCGTAAGTATCCAAGCGGTATCGTTAGGTCCGCTTGATGCTTCGGGATGAAACTGTACCGACATAAACGGTTTTGTTTTATGTTTTATACCTTCAACACCTTTATCGTTTGCATTTTCAAACCATAAAGACCAATCTTTTGCAATTGTTGACGGATCCACAGTATAACTGTGGTTTTGGCTCGTCATAAATGCTTTTTGTTCCGGTATAATAAATACCGGCTGGTTATGACTTCTGTGTCCGTAAGGCATTTTCTTTATTTTTGCACCGCTTGCAAGGGATATTATTTGATGTCCCAAACAAATACCCAAAACAGGTTTATTACCGTTTAATAACTCTTTTACTCTTTCTACAAGGTCCCCTGTATTTCTCGGATCGCCCGGTCCGTTACTTATAAGCCAACCGTCTGCTTCAACGGTTGAAAAATCAGTATCCCAAGGTATCAACTCAATTTGGCAACCTCTGTCTACAAGCATTCTTAATATATTCCATTTTACACCGCAATCTACAACGGCAACTTTTTTCCTGCCTGTTCCGAACACTTTTCTTTCTTTTGCAGATACCGTCGGCATAAGATTAAATTTCGAAGGATCTATATATTCATCTTTTTTAAAATTTTCTATAAAAGGGAATTTCTTTATAGTATTTTCTTTTTTACAACCTTCCGGAACTATCCATCCGAAAAGGTTTCTTGTGTTTCTTATTGTTTGAACCAAATACCTTGTATCTATACCGGCAATTCCAGGAACTTTTTGTTCTATCATCCACTGTTCAAGAGGTATCATACTACCGTAATGATAACTTTCGTCGAATATTTCGGAAACTATAATACCTTGAGTTTTTATGGATGAACTTTCATGACCGAGAGCCGTTAAAAAATCGTCGTTTGTTAATTTAGGAACTCCGTAATTTCCTATAAGGCAAAAACTAAAAACAAGAATTTGACCTATATAAGACGGATCCGACATTGATTCGCTGTAGCCGAGCATTCCGGTATTAAAAACCATTTCCCCGCTTACAGCGGCATCATAACCGATAAGTTTACCTTCAAACTTCATCCCGTTTGAAAGTTCCAGTACCGCCTTTTTCCTTTTTAAATTGTTTATCATAAAATTGCTCCGCAATACATCATTCTTCTTTAAACTTCTCGAATAACTGAATTATTGTCTTTGCTATATCGTTTATTGTTCTGCCCGAATCCATAGCTTTTTTTCTTAAATTGTTATAAGCCGACTCTTCGTCCATATTAAATTTTTTCATTAATATGCCTCTTGCTCTGTCAACATTTTTTCTTTCTTCTATTTGATATTGAAGATTTACAACTTTCTGTTCCATATCACGAAACTTATGAGATAATCTTACGGCAAGTTCGGCAGTATGAATTAAAACTTGTTTATTTACAGGTTTTGTTATACAAAATATATCCAATGAACCTTTTTTCAACTCGTCTATATTATCACTCTGAAAAGAATTTGCAAGAATTATTGTCGGACATATTTTTAATTCTTCTATTTTTACGGCAAGATCGTAACCGGTCATATCTTCCAAAGCATAATCGGTTATAACAATATCAGGCAAAACCTGATTAACTTTTCTTAAAACTTCGTTTCCTGATTTTTCTATATGTGTAATTACAAAATTATTTGCGGATAGTGATAGAAGTGCCTTTAATTCTTCTGCTTGTTTTTGTGAACATACCAACAATAAATTTGTTTCGTTCATAAAGGTACCTCCTTAAACCTTATAAATTACAATTTACAGGTTTAAAACCAAATTTGATATTGTGCTTTTGTAAGAACTTTGGTCTATTCACAGATAAAGGTGCTTAAAGACTTTAGCTTTAAGCACCTTTGCTCAATATCTTTATTTAGTTTTTATCAATTATATTCTTTTTTTTTGTTAGTGTCAATAAAAAAAACAAAAAATATTTATAAAAACACTTAACATTTTTCGTTTTTTATCCTATTTTCAAGAAGATAATCAAACAAGTTTTATCATTAAAGATAACAATTTAAGTTTGTTTGATTAATCGTTTTATATATCAAGAAATTTATTTTTAATAAGAGAAAAACAAACCATTTGACTTTTTATTTTTAAAAAGTTAGAATAATCTAAGAAATTTAAATAAAACTAATAAAATCAATACAATCAAACTTTAAAAAATTATATTGGTATATTGGAGAATTAAGATATGGGAATATTTAAGAAGTTTTTTACCAACTGTGCACATCCTAAAGGGAAAATGGGACGAATAATGTTAACTATGATGAATTTATCCCATGCACCGATTACCAATTGGGGCCTTAAGCTCATAAATTTTCAAGACAGATGGACAATGTTGGATATCGGTTGTGGCGGCGGAGCTACCATTAAAAGATTGCTTAAACATAGTAAAGACTCTCAAGTTTACGGTATTGATATTTCACAAGAAAGTGTAGCAAAAAGCAAAAATAACTGTATAGATATGCTTGATAAACAAGTATTTGTTAATCAAGGTTCTGCAGAAATGTTACCCTATGAAACGGGAAAGTTTGATCTTGTAACGGCAGTAGAAACAATATATTTTTGGCCGAATTTGCAAAGTTGTTTCAAAGAAGTATATCGTGTGCTAAAAACGGGCGGAAGATTCGCAATTATAGTAGAAGCCGCCGATCAAGATTCCATGTGGACAAATATTGTAGAAGGGATGACCACTTATTCTTCCGATCAAATTTTGACTATGCTTCGTAATGCAGGTTTTATCCAAACGGAAACTCATCAAAAAAAACCTATGTATAATTTTATCACGGGAGTAAAAGCATAAGCTAAAATGAATAATTCTTTTGAAGAAATTTTTATAGAACATTGTGCACCTCTTTTAGCGGGAATAAAAACATCTAATTTGTTTTCTGTAAAATGTGAGAACTACCGAGACCTTTATTATAAAGTAAATATGTTAAATAATACTTTAAATAAAAAAGATATATATATAAATATTTTAAAAAATTTTATTTGTTCCGATACTCATTATTTAATTTTTGCATACAGAAAAACAAAATTAGAAAACAGGATAAAAGAAAAACTTATAAACGAATTCCTTAAACAATACGGTTATTCAAACTGTAAAGATTTAAAAGATTATTTATCCGTTTTAAAGAACAAATTAATCTGCTATAAAATTTTTCCCCACGAAATAGGAATTTTTTTAGGATATCCTTTAAACGACGTTAAAGCTTTTATAAAAGAAAAAGGCAGAAATTTTATATCTTGCGGAACGTGGAAAGTTTATTCAAATAAAATTCACTACGAAAAAGTTTTTTCGATATACAAAAAATGTAAAGAGTTATATACCGAACTTTATAAAAACGGTCACTCTATAGAAAAACTTGCTATGGCATCGTAAAAGGTGTTTATATGAAAAAAATTTTATCATTAACATTATCTTTAATTTTTTCTTTAACTACATTACTTCCTCAAAATGTAACGGCGGCACAAATAGCACAAAATATTGTATTATTATTTCCGCAAAATAATATTACCGAACAAATTACTAAAATAAATTCAAATTCTTTATCTGCCGGCTTAATAGATGCCGACATAGTTATGTTTCTTACCGAATATGCAAAAACCTTAAGAGAAACCAACCCGAACTTTTCGGATAAAGATATAGAACAAATTATTAAAACATATCTTAAAACATGGAAAGATACTCACAATAACAACAAAAATGATGAGCCGGATGATAAAGTAAACATTGAAGAAATTGTTTCAAAAACAAAAAAATTCAGCATAAAGGGGCTGTTCTATAAAATCAGAGATTCAATAAAAGCGAAAATTCAACAAGCACAAGATAAAGCCAACAGTAAAGAAAGAATAAGAAAGAATATGGAATCAAATATAAAGTTTTTCCCCTTCATACAATTTATGTTGGGTTTTGAGTTGGCAGAAGCTTTTGCAATGATATATATTATAGGTTCCGGCTATACCGCCGCGTTTCTTACCGCTTTAACGGCTTCTTTGGGTATAATCTCTTTTGCTTCGTCCGCAATAACAGGTTTTATAACATCTAAAGTTTCTAAAAGAACAATTGTCGTAGTTTCTCTTATAGTTCACACTTTGGGAAGTATTTCTTTGGCATTAGTTCCATATTCGACGATATTTGTCGTTCTTTCACAGATATTACCTACAATAGGTGTTGCAGGCCTTGCGGTGAGTTTGTGTCCTTTCTTCTATTCTTCCATGGAAGCATTGGGTGAAGACAGAGAAGTAATAAAAAAGAAGTATAGTGCAAACGATTCTTTCTTTTCTATTGTAATGGCATTTTCTTCTCTTGTAGGCGGTGCCCTTGTTGTTCTGTTTGCACATTTAGGAACGGGCTTTGAAGCAATGGGACAACACATTGTTGTTATTTTGGCTGCAACAATAGACATTTTTGTAACAACGGGAGCATTATTTAAAACGCATAAAGAAGCTGTAGAAACCACCATAGAAGATGACGACGAAGAAACGGCGGCTTTCAGAGAAATGAAATCCAACGAAAAAGGTGTTAAAGCGATAAAATCTTATATCCAAAAGATTTTTGCACCGGTAAAAGATGTCGCAAAAGATAAACAAACTTTTTCTTTTGTTCTTACAAATTTACTTGTAAACAGTGTGTTCTTTGCAATAACAACATTACTTTTACAACCTATAATGAGTATATTAATACCAAGCAACCAAATGTTGGAATTGTATCTTGCAATAATTTATTTTGTAGCAAACGGTTTACAATCCATTTCAAAAAAATTCGCTTTAAAATTAAACCCTGTATTACAAAAACCTATTACAAGAGTGTTCTTCTTTGCCGGTATGGCTGCTCTTGCGGCAGGTTTTTTAATGACCGCAAACCCGTTGTTTTTAATAACATTGTTTGTTTCCGTTAATTTCTTCTACGGAGCTTCTTCCGTATCGGAAATTATGGATGTTCACGATATCTTACCGGACAAAGCAAGACCTCAATGGCTTGCTTTAAAGACTATAATGGGTATACTTGTCGCATCGGGAGTTCAAGCTGTTTCTGCCGGAATGTTAGCAAGCAATATGACGGAAAGCATGGTTGTAGGTATTATTGCAATCGCCGTTTCCGGCGTTGCAACTCTCATTTCCCTTGTTGCAACAGGAGACAAAATAAGACATTTCAATTTTGGAAAAGTAAAAGAAACCGCAGGAAAAGTTATTTATTCTATCGGGCAACAAATACCAAAACCGTTTACTTTTATCTTCACAAGACCTGCAATATTATCTATAATTCCTATTATCGGAGATAACAGAAATAAAGAAGAACAACAACTTATTCCCGAAGATATTAACCTAAATGCGGTGAGAACTCTTCTTGCTTCTGCTTAATAATATGATGATTAAATTGAGAACATATACAATTACTCTTTTTTTTATATTATCTTTTGCGGGTTTTATATATGCGGACTCTGTTGATAACGGCCAAACAAATTTATACAAAATTGTAAAAAATATTCCTTCTTCGTTCGGTAAAGTATTTGAAACAAATATTAACAACGAAGAAAATCCCGACATTATTATCATAAATGATATTCATTCTCAATCTTTTGCACAGAAGAACATTTATTCAATAATAAAGCACATTAAATCCGAAATCGATATTGATAAAATATTGGTGGAAGGTGCGTCTAAAGGTAAAGTAAACTCTTCGGCAATTACGGATATAGACAAAAATACCAGAGAAAAGCTGTTAAATAAAATGTTAAATGAAGGTTTGGTAAGCGGAACGGAATATTTTTGTTATATAACAAATACGGAACTTTACGGAATAGAAGATTCCGTAACATATATGGAAACATTGAAACAAGCATATATGCTTATAAGAAATGAAAATTTTTTTTCCATAAGGTTGGAAAAAGCAAAAAAAGATTTAAAGAAATTAAAAAAAAGATTTTATTCTAAAGATATGTCGGATTTCGAGTATTTGTTTTTTAACAGAACAAATATTGAACCTGAAAAACATTGTAAACTTTTACTTAATATTATAGACACATATTCCATAGACATAAACAAATATTCGGAAATTCATAATTTTATAAATATTACAAATTGTAATATAAAACTTGAACCTTATCAAAAAAACTTTTCAAAAGATTTCGGTTATCTTGTTCAAAAAATGAAAAACTATGCACCGTTCAATGTTTATGAAAAGTTTATTAAAGACTGTAAAACAAAAAACATTGAAGAAAATCTTATAATTTCTTATAAATTCGTTAACAAATTTTTAAGTCAAAAAGAAAACGAATATTTTTCTTATATAGATATATTGGAACAAAAATATAATCTTGTAAGAATTTTCAACATAAACAAATATTTAGACGAAGAAGAAAATTTTTATAATGAAACTTTAGATAAAATTTTTCAAACAAAGCAACAAAAGGATATAGCTTTTATTAATCAAATGATTTTTTTAACGGAAAAATATACGAAATTGAATATAGATTTTTATAGTTTTGATAATTTTTCAAAAAACAAAAATAAATTTATTGAAACATTAAACAATACGGATTTTATAAAAAACAAAGATGAACTGATTGAAATATTAAACAATGAAGAGCTTTCAAATTATTATAACAACAATATCAAAAGAGATTCTATTTTTTTTAATAACATAAACGAATTAATAGAAGAAGGCACGACAAATATTTTAGTTATAGGCGGATTCCATAAAACCCTGTTAGATTTATTTAATGAAAACGGTAAAAAATATATTGTAATTTTTCCGAATGCAAACGGTAATGACAATAATATTTATAAACAACTGATTTTAGATATAGGTTCTTACAATTTCACAACCAAATAAAAATATAACCTCTTGAAAAATTCACAAATTTTATAGATAATAAATAATTATGAAAACAAAACAAATAACAAAAACAAATGCTGATGACGAGCAATTAAAATCGCTTTATCAAACGGCATTCCCTGAAAACGAACAAATTCCTTGGGACGATTTAATTCGTCTTATAGATAAAATGCGTCTTGATTTTACGGCATATTACGAAGATGATAAATTCGTCGGTTTTACCATTGTCTTTCCGCATGAGCCGTTCAATTGGTATTGGTATTTTGCGGTAGTACCGGAATTAAGAGGTCAAGGTAAAGGACAAAAAATACTTAGTGCTCTAATAGAAAAATATAAAGGAAAAACCTGTGTTCTTGACATGGAATCTCCTAAACAAGAATGCGATAATATAGAGCAAAGAAAACGCCGTCATGCTTTTTACCTTCGTAACGGCTTTCGAGATACAAATCTTTACAGAAAATACGACAATCTTGAAATGACAATAATGATTATGGGTGATGCTGTTTTTACCATGCAAGACTGGGATAACATCGTAGCGGAATTAAGAAAATTTTGGACTTGGGATTAGATTGCTTTTTTTTAAAATATCATATCAAATAAATATTTTGAACTACACTTTTGTATTTTAAAATCTTATGTACCGTTTCACTTATGTACACCGCAATTTTAAAATACTTCAGTTCGTTTCAAACTATTTATTCTTTAACAGCATAACGACAAAGAAAAAAAAAGAAAATCTTTAAATTCTTTGAATACCAAACAACAACAAAACAACTATTTTTAATTCCACCTTTTTTGTCAACAATAACAACTTTGTCGTTGCTTGGCAAAACAAGAGTTTCTGAGTTTTTACTGTTTGTCATTTGTTTTTAAGGCCTTAAGATTTTAGGTTAGAATGAAGCAACTAACGAATGAAGTGTATATGGATCCCGTAAGGGCATACTCGATTGAGTTAGTTGCAAAATTATAACCAAAATATTAAGGTCGCCATTAAAGTGTATCTAAAATTACTTGTCAGTAATTTTAGAAGGATATATCCCGTCAAAACAGGCACAACAAAATTTAGTAGTATCATGTTCATCGGTACAACAAGCTTTTTTCATATTGTTAATATCAAGGAATGTTAAACTGTCAACATTTAAAAATTCTTTTATTTCTTCGTTACTTTTCATTGCAGAAATAAGTTTATCTTTGTTTGGTGTATCTATACCATAAAAACAAGGCGATATCACCGGCGGGCAGGACAATGCAAAATGAATTTCTTTTGCTCCTACATCTCTTAAAATTTTAACAATTTTTTGTGCCGTTGTTCCCCTTACCAACGAATCGTCTATAAGAACAATTCTTTTACCGTCAATAACATCTTTTATAGGAAATAATTTTAATCTTGCCGTTACTTCTCTCATTTTTTGTGACGGTTTTATAAAACTTCTGCCTACATAATGGTTTCTTATAAAACCGGTTTGAAATTTTATTCCGGACTCTTCGGAAAAACCTTGTGCCGAAAATATTCCCGTGTCGGGAACAGGAACAATAATATCCGCTTTTATATCTTTCATTTGTTTTGCAAGATATTTTCCCATTTGCACACGTGCATTTTTAACACTTTTGTTACATAACACACTGTCCGGTCTTGAAAAATATACTTGTTCAAAAATACAAAATTTTTCTTTCTCTTTTTTATCAAGATAAATATCTTCTGTAATTTTACCGTTTTCCATTACAATAACTTCACCCGGATTAACATTTCTTATAAAACTTCCCCCTGCAGCATCTATTGCCGATGTTTCCGATGCAAGTATATAAGAATCTCCGTTCTTTCCCAAAACAAGAGGCCTGAAACCAAACGGATCTCTGACACCTACAAGTTTATTACCGATAATAAATATTAACGAGTACGCTCCTTCCAACTTTGATACCGAATTTTTTATAAGGTCTCCTGCGGAAAAGCCCTTACTTTTTGCAACTAAATGTGCAACTATTTCGGTATCGGATGTATGGTTAAAAATTGAACCGCTTTGTGCAAGTTCTTTTTTTATTGTTTCACAATTTGTGATGTTTCCGTTATGAGCAACGGCAATGTTACCATGAATACAATTAAAAACAAAAGGTTGAGCATTTAATAATGTACTTTCGGAATGAGTGGAATATCTTACATGACCTATACAAACTTTACCGGTTAATGTATTTAATATTTTTTCTTTAAATATTTGTGATACAAGTCCCATAGATTTATGTGTAATGTAGTTTATGCCGTCATTGTTAGATGTTATTCCTGCAGACTCTTCTCCTCTATGCTGTAATGTTAAAAGACCTACAAATGTAAACATTGAGGCTGTTTCGTTGTTTTCTATTCCGAATATTCCACACATATCTTTTTCCTCCAAAGAAATGATGACCGCATATTTTAAACTGCACCTTTGTATTTGGCTCCCTTATGTACCAACCGCTACCGCTTTCTTTTTGTACACCGCAGTCACCAAATACTTCGTTTCGTTTTAATATCTGCGGTCTTAACGGCTAAGCGGCAAACCGCTATATAGCGGATTCACCTTCTTCACCGGTTCTGATACGAATTACCCTTTCTACGGGATAAACAAATATTTTCCCGTCGCCGATCTCACCTGTTCTTGCTTTTTTGATTATAACATCTATAACTTTATCAACCATATCATCTTTAACAATAACTTCTATTTTTGCTTTCATGATAAAATTTACACTATATTCTTTACTTCTGTAAATTTCTTTATGTCCGCCCTGTTTTCCGAACCCCTCAACATTGGATTTGGTTAAACCGTTCACTCCTATTTCCGTAAGAGCATTTTTAATATCTTCAACAATGTAAGGTTTTACTATTGCACAGATTTTTTTCATTTTTTCCTCCCTTCTGTTTTCTTTTTTATTGCGATCACATATTTTGAACTACACCTTTGTATTTGACTCCCTTATGTACCAATTCGTTACCACTTTCTTTTTGTACACCGCACTCGCCAAATACTTCGGTTCGTTTCAAACTCTGTGGTCTTAACTACTAAGCGGTAAAAATTGCTTTGTGATTTTTGACATGTTTTTTTACTATTTGTTTTTTCCCATACATCCATATCTCTAATCTTCTATACATCATCGTTTTTTGTCGTTAAACTTATAATCCTATAACCTTATCACCTTATAACCTGCTGTTAAAATCGGTATCCGCTTTCACCGTGTTGCGACAAATCAAGACCTTCCAATTCTTCTCTGTCGGATACCCTTAATCCCATAGTCTTGTCTATAATCTTTAATATAATAAACGATACAACAAAAGCATAAACTATCGTTGCAATAACACTTATTACTTGAATTTTTAAAAGTGTTACTCCGCCGTCTGCACCGTCGGGATTAACCAATGTTGTTGCAAAGATACCGGTAAGTAAAGCTCCTGCAATTCCGCCTACGCCGTGGACACCGATAACATCCAAAGAATCGTCGTAACCGAATCTTTCCTTTAAGTTTACGGCAAAAAAGCATATTGCTCCTCCTGCCAAACCTATAAACAAAGCAGAAACAGGAGTAACAAAACCTGCCGCAGGTGTAATGGCAACAAGTCCGGCAACAGCACCTGATATCGAACCTAAAACCGTCGGTTTACCTCTGTATATCCATTCACTTAAAGACCATGAAATCAGTGCCGCACCTGCCGCAATGTGAGTAACAACAAATGCAGAAACTGCAAGTCCGGATGCAGCTAATGCACTTCCTGCATTAAATCCGAACCAACCTATCCACAATATTGCCGCTCCTATAAATGTCAACGGTAAATTGTGCGGAGGCATAGCTTCGTGATGATATCCTCTTCTTATACCCATTATAAGTATTGCAGCAAATGCAGATGTTCCGGAAGCAATATGAACTACAAGCCCGCCCGCAAAATCGAGTCCTCCTAGATTTTTTATCCATCCGTCTTGTCCCCAAACCCAATGTGCTATAGGGCAATAAACTATTGTAAGCCAAATAACTATAAACAATATAAAAGATTTAAACTTAAACCTTTCCGCAAATGCACCTGTAATAAGAGCAGGTGTTAAAATTGCAAACATCATTTGAAAAGCCATAAATAACTGATGTGGTATTGTTGATGAATATGTCGGATCCGGTTCAAAACCTACTCCGTCAAGAAATGCCCACTTTAAACTGCCTATTACATGACCTATATCAGGACCGAAAGCCAAACTGTATCCGTAAACAAGCCAAATTACCGTTGCAATACCTAAAACAACAAAACTTTGCATTAATGTACCTAAAACATTTTTTCTTCTTACCATACCGCCGTAAAATAGTGCTACTCCCGGTGTCATTATCATAACAAGAGCGGCACAAATAATTATAAATGCAGTATCCGCACCACTGATATTATTTACTTCCTGAACTGCAACTTCTTGTGTTTCTTGTTCAACTTCCTGTGCATATACGGGAGTAAACACAAACAAAGAAATTAAAAGAAAGAACATACTAATTAACAACTTTCTCATTTTCTCCCTCCTTTTTTTTATTTTTATTTTTTTAAAACAGAAAGAAGCCCGAAAGATTTTTCTTTCGGACTTCTTTGCCCTTATGTTTTAAATCTTTAATACATCCGTTTCGCTCAAAAATTTTTAATTTTTCGTATATAATAGGTGGTACGGATTCTTATCCGCAGCAATATATTTCGAAAAATTATCAATATTTATTGCTTTTGTATAATTAAAATATTTCTTATACTGTTTTATATATTTATTCAATATTTTCTTATCCTCGTCGTTCATTTCAACTTTTTTTATTTCTTTTCCCATATTTTTTTTAGGTATGGAACCGTTAATATACATTACTCCGCCATGCATTCCGGTACCAAGATATTTTCCCGTCAAGTTTTCCGCTTTTGTTATTCCTATACCGAGCAATATTATTATTCCTCCGGCCATATACTCACCCAAGAAATCACCTGCGGATGATCCTATAACTATTACCGGTTTCATATCGAGATATTCTTTCATATGAATACCTACTCTATACCCTACACTGTCTTTAACAAATATTTCTCCGCCTCTCATTGCATAACCTGTAGTATCTCCGCAACTTCCGTGCACAATAATTCTTCCTTTGTTCATTGTGTTGCCGATAGCATCCTGAGCATTTGAAAACACTTCAAGTTCGGGACCTGCCATATATGCCCCCAAATCGTTACCGGGAACACCATCTATATTTATTTTAATGTCGTGATCTATTCCACACCCGATATATCTTTGTCCGCATACACCGTGAAGATTTATTTCGTCGTAATTTAAAGCAAATTGTCTTATTTCTTTATTCAAATCTTCGGCTAACTTGTTATTAACCTCTAAATCTATCTGCTTCATTTTATATCCCTCCGAATATCTTATTTTCTCTTATATCTTTAGAAAAAACATTTAATCCTATATTTTGTTTTGTTATATCGTAATTTAAACTGCTTAAAGGTGTTTTATCATTAATTAAAGAAGTGTATATTCCCGCTCTCTCGTTTGTATTTATAAAAACAAATCCTTCAAGTTTATCATCTTTTATTACGAGTTTTTTTAATAAATTTTTATTATCATCTTTTTGGATATAAACTTTATATCCGTCCTGTTTTGTATCAACAATACCTGCAGAAATTAAATGTAGTCCGAAAAATCCTATAGCATTTAAGGGAAAAGCACCTGTAAATTCTTTTGTTACTCCAGCCATATTAGAACCGGCAAGTTTACCTTGAACAAAAGCATTCGGCCATAAAGCAAGAATCTTGTTTTGTTCCGACAAAACATCAAAACTTTCTACACAATCACCTGCAGCATAAATATCTTTTATAGATGTTTGCATATATTTATCTACAACAATACCTCTGTTTATTTTTATGTTTATATCTTTTGCAATAGAAATATTAGGTCTTACACCTACCGCCATTATCAAAACATCAGAATTTAATTCTGTCCCGTCGGCAAGTATTACGGAATTTTCTTTAACTTCTTTTGCCGTATTTGAAAGGTAAAAAGTAACATTATGTTTTTCTATATGGTTTTGAATAACAGATGCCGTATTTTTATCCAACACGGAAGCCATAACTCTGTCTGCCATATCACAAACTTTAACGGATTTAACTTGTTCTGCCAATGCTTCAGCTGCTTTTAAACCTATCAGTCCCGCACCGATAATAACCACATCTGAATTTTTATTAACAACTTTTTGTATATTTCGAACAGATTCAATATTTAAAAAAGTATAAACATTTTTATGTTTTTCTATTCCGTTTACAGGCGGAACAAAAGGAACACTTCCCGTCGCAATAAGAAGTTTATCGTATTTATAAGTTTCTTTGTTTACACAAACAACTTCTTTCTTTGTTGTGTTTATACTTTCTACTTTAGAATTTAATTTAACCGTTATTTTGTTTTTTGTATAAAAATCGTCTTTTTTATACTTTATTATTTCCAAAGTCTGTTTTCCCTGCAGGAAATAAGAAATTAACGGTCTTCCGTAAGCAGGAAAGTTTTCTTCCGACAATATTGTTATATTGCCTTTTTTATCGATGTTTCTGATTTCGGCAGCGCAACTTGTTCCCGCACAGCTGTTTCCGATTATTACATAATTCATTTACTACTCCTATATCGACCAAATTAGTTTTTAAAATTTTCATTTTACAAGAACATTATTTATAGATTGCCACGACAATTTCATTGTCTCGCAATGACCAAAAAAAGAACAACTTACTTCTTCTCTTCCAAATCCATAAACTTTAGGGCACCGTTGGGACAATTCTTTGCACAAGCAGGTTCGTTTCCGTTTTCCGTACACAAATCACATTTTGAAATAACTGTTCCCGATACCGACATTTTTATTGCACCGAACGGACAAGCCATTATACACGACTGACACCCTACACATTTTTCTTTTATGTTTCTGACTATACCGTTTTCATCTTTATACATCGCACCAGAAATACATGCCTGTACACATTTCGGTTCTGCACAATGTCTGCACTGAAGAGCAAAAAAAGTTTTTACTCCGTTCTTTTCTATCTCTTCAATAGTTATTGCAGAATCAACATTTTCTTTTTTATATGTTTTTATGATATCTTTTGATTTTGAATGTGCTGTTCTGCAATAAACTTCGCACAACCCGCACCCTAAACAATTTTTTTCAAAAGCATAAACTTTTTTCATTTCTTTTATTATTCTCCTGCATGTTTTATTCCGAGTATTTCCAATTCTTTAAGGTTAAGACCTACTCCTCTTAACATTAATCTGTTACCTCTTAAACTGTCTATTGCATTTATTCCCATTCCGCCCAACATTTCTTTTATTTCGTTGTTCCACGCAGTAAGTAAATTTATTAATCTTTCATAAGCAATATCGGGATTTAATCTCTTTACAAGTTCGGGATTTTGTGTTGCTATACCCCAATTACATTTACCGGTAGAACAACTTTGACACATGTGGCACCCCATAGCAATTAATGCCGCGGAAGCAATATATACGGCATCCGCACCTAAAGCTATAGCCTTTACTATATCCGCGCTGTTTCTTATTGAACCTGCACATATAACGGAAATATGGTTTCTTATACCTTCATCTCTTAATCTTTGATCCACACTTGCCAATGCAAGTTCTATAGGTATTCCCACATTATCTCTGACTCTTGTAGGGGCTGCTCCCGTTCCGCCCCTGAAACCGTCTATAACAATAGCATCCGCTCCTGCTCTTGCAATACCCGATGCAATGGCTGAAACGTTATGAACCGCAGCAATTTTAACAAAAACGGGCTTTGTATAATTTGTACTTTCTTTTAAAGAAAGGATTAATTGTCTTAAATCTTCTATTGAATATATATCGTGGTGCGGTGCAGGTGATATTGCATCTGAACCTTCCGGTATCATTCTTGTTGCCGAAACATCGGGACCTACTTTTATTCCCGGCAAATGTCCACCTATTCCGGGTTTTGCACCTTGTCCGATTTTAATTTCTATTGCCGCACCTGCATTCAAATAGTCCAAATGAACTCCGAATCTACCTGAAGCAACCTGAACGGTAGTATTTTTACCGTACTTATAAAAATCTTTGTGAAGTCCGCCTTCACCGGTATTATAAAGTATTCCCAACTTTTCTGCGGCTCTTGCAAGAGCTTCATGAGCATTTTTCGATATTGAACCGTAACTCATTGCAGAAAACATTATCGGCATATTTAACTCTATTTGCGGCGGAATTTTTGTTATCATATTACCGTTTTTATCGTACTCTATTTTGTCCGGTTTTCTACCTATCATAACTTTTGTTTCCATAGGTTCTCTTAAAGGATCTATGGACGGGTTTGTTACCTGGCTTGCATTTAACAATATCTTGTCCCAATAAATAGGAAACGGTTTAGGATTTCCCATACTGGATAACAGCATACCGCCCGTTTGTGCCTGTCTGTAAATTTCGTCTATTGCCGTGCCTGTCCAGTTAGCATTTTCTTTAAACTCTAATGTGTTCTTTCTTATTTTAATTGCTTTTGTCGGGCACATTGCAACACATCTGTGACAACATACACATTTTGAATCGTTAGACAAAACAATATTATCTTCTTCATCAAATATATGAACTTCGTTGGAACATTGTTTTACACAAACTTTGCACCTGATACATTTTGTATTATCTCTTAAAACTTCAAATCTGTCCGATACTAAATTTAAACTCATTGTCTTGCCTCCAACTTAACGATTACCGGTTCTCCGCCTTTCGGATGATAAATGTTTTCAGGTTCCGGGCAAATTACTCTTATTGCGCTTTCTTCACTTGCAAAATATACTTTACTTCCTTTTGTTGCACTTACCATTGATCTTAATTTTATTCTGTCGTTTAATGCTATAAGTCCGTCTTCGTATCCTATAAGGATAGAGAAAGGACCGTTTATAAGAGCGGATGAATATACCGTTCTTAACGCTTTTAACTCTTGTGCTTTTTTAGGATTTTCATTTTCAATATCTTTCCAAAAAGGTGCTACCAACACCTGTAAAGCTTTTTCCATAGGGAGTTTATGCTTCCTGACGAGCAAATCAAGCAAATATGTTATTACTTCCGTATCTGTTTGAAGAGAACAATTGTATCCGAACATTTCCACAAATCTTCTGTTGGCATCATAAGAAGATATTTCTCCGTTATGAACTATAGACCAGTCAAGCATAGTGAAAGGATGAGCTCCTCCCCACCATCCGGGAGTGTTTGTAGGAAATCTTCCGTGTGCTGTCCAAATATAACCTTCATAATTTTCAAGCATATAAAAATTCCCTATATCTTCCGGGTAACCTACACCTTTAAATGCGCCCATATTTTTACCGCTTGAAAATACATAAGCACCGCCGAACTCTTTATTTATTCTTATTACACATCTGGCGGTAAATTCGTCTTCGTCCATATTTAAGTTTCTGACTTTATAAATTCTGGGCAGAACAAAATATCTCCATATTAAAGGTTTGTTTTTTATCGACGGAACTTTTCTTGTAGGAATATTTCCCGCACTTTCTATTTCAAAGTGTTCGTTTAAAAATTCTTCCGTTTTAGCTTTTATTTGATTGTTATCATAAAAAATGTGTAAAGCGAAAAAATCTTTATATTGAGGATATATTCCGTATCCTGCAAATCCGCCGCCTAGACCGTTAGATCTTTCATGCATCAATGCAATTGATTTAATAATATCTGTTCCGTTAAATCTGTTACCTTTTTTATCTATGATACCGCTTATTGCACATCCTGCCGGTATTCTTACTTGACCTTCTTTCATGCTTGCTCCTTTGCAACCTATATCGACCGAAATATTTTTACTGCGACCTTGAGTTTTCGAACCTCATGTATGTTTCACCAACTTTATACACTTCGGCTCGAAAACTCTTTTGTCTCGTTTAAAACCTTTCAGTCTTGGAAATCGCTTTGCGATTTTTATTGTATTTTTGTTTCGCAAAAACGCATTAATTTCTAATTGCTAATTTATAATTACTAATTGTAAACTATCAACTTCAGTTAATAGTTCACTAAGTATTCGTCTATTTCCCATTGATGAACTTTCGTTCTGTAATTATCCCATTCTTCAGTCTTTGCCTGTGTATAAAGGTTGAACGAATATTCACCTAAAGTCTGTTTCATTAAATCGCTCTTTTGCATTGCTCTTACCGCATTTATTAAGTTATGCGGTAAATTTTCTATTCCCGCAGCATCTCTTTCTTCTTTTGTCATCTTGAATATGTTCTTATCGGTAGAATGTTTTACTTTAAGTTTATTCTTTATTCCGTCAAGACCTGCAGCCAAACATGCGGAAAGCAAGAAATACGGATTTGCTGCCGGATCCGGACATCTTAACTCTATTCTTGTAGATGCTCCTCTTGCAGCAGGTATTCTTATCAACGGACTTCTGTTACTTGCAGACCATGCAATATATACTGGAGCTTCATATCCTGGAACCAATCTCTTATAAGAATTTACAAGCGGGTTGGATATTGCAGCCATTGATTTTATATGTTTCATTATACCTGCAATGTAACTGTATGCTGTTTTTGAAAGGCCTATTGAATCTTTAGGATCATAAAATGCATTTTTACCGTCTTTAAACAATGACTGGTTTGTATGCATACCCGAACCGTTTATACCGAAAATAGGTTTAGGCATAAATGTTGCATGAAGTCCGTGTTTTTGTGCTATTGTTTTTGCTACCAACTTAAATGTATTGATATTATCTGCAGTTTTAAGTGCTTCCGCATATTTAAAATCTATTTCGTGTTGTCCTCTTGCAACTTCATGGTGAGAAGCTTCAATTTCAAATCCCATTTGTTCAAGAGTTAAGCACATATCTCTTCTTACACTTTCACCTAAATCTATAGGTGCCAAATCAAAGTATCCAGCATCATCGTGTGTTACTGTTGTAGGTTTACCTTTTTCGTCGGTATGGAATAAAAAGAATTCAAGTTCGGGACCGACATTAAATGTGTATCCGAGTTTTGCCGCTGCTTTTAAATTTCTTTTTAAAATATTTCTCGGGCAACCTTCAAAAGGTTTTCCGTCGGGCTTATAAATATCGCAGATTAATCTTGCAACTTTACCTGTTTGCGGTCTCCAAGGGAAAATTACAAATGTGTCCGGATCCGGATAAAGATACATATCACTTTCTTCAATTCTTGTAAAACCTTCAATTGAAGAACCGTCAAGCATACATTTGTTGTCTAAAGCTTTTTCTATTTGGCTTGCCGTTATTGCAACATTTTTTAATTGACCGAAAATATCGGTGAACTGCAACCTTATAAACTGTACATCCTGCTCCTTAACAATTTTGATAATGTCTTGTTTTGTATACATTTTTTTCTCCTTTTTTTATAGCAGTCGGCTTTGCCTTTTTGCTTACAGCTTCGAATTTGCATCCTTCATGTGCCGGTCACTCCGCTATTACTTCAGCACACTACAGTCTGCAAATTCTTTGCTTCAGCTGAAAAATCAAAGCCTTTAACGGCTATAAAGTATTTTTTTTGCTTCGCAAAATTTTATATTTTCAAAGAAAAAGAGGCTAAAAAGATTTTAAAATCTCATTAGCCTCTTTGCTAAATACTTATTTATCTATTTAAATTTACTTAATAAAAAAGGTGCTTAAAGATTACAGTTGAATCTTTAAGCACCTTTGCTTAACTCTTATTTAGTTTTACTGCTTTAATTCTGTTCTTCTAATTTTCTAAAACTTGCAATTTTTTATTCTTGCTAGTGCTTCCTTAATTCTCGGAACCGGGACCGTCAATGCAAATCTGACATACCCTTCACCGCTTTTTCCCATACCGTTACCGGGAGTACAAACTATTGCACATTCATCCAAAAGTTTTGAAACCACTTCAGACGATTTATATCCTTTTGGCACTTTTGCCCAAACATAAAATGATGCTTTCGGTTTTGTTACGTTCCAACCGAGCGCATTTAATCCATCACACAAAGCATCTCTTCTTGCTTTATACATTTTTCTCATTTCTTCTACACATTCTTGTGAACTTGTTAATGCCGTAATTCCGGCTTCCTGTACTGCTTGAAAAACTCCGGAATCATAATTATCTTTTACTTTTGCAATTGCTGCAACAATATCTTTGTTACCGCAAACCCAACCTAATCTCCAACCGGTCATATTGCAAGTTTTTGATAACGAATGAAATTCCACACCGACTTCTTTTGCTCCTTCAAATTCCAAAAAACTCATAGGTTTTTCGTTGTCATCATAATAAATTTCGGAATATGCATTATCATAAGCAACTATAATGTTATACTTTTTGGCAAATTGTATAAGTTTAACATAAAATTCTTTAGGTGCAATTGCTGCCGTAGGGTTGTTGGGATAATTAACAAATATTATCTTTGCTTTTTTAGCAACATCTTCAGGAATTGCATCTAAATCGGGCAAAAAGCCGTTTTTTTCAAGCAAAGGCATAAAATAGGGGATACCATCGGTAAATATTGTTCCCGTGTTATAAACGGGATATCCCGGCTCGGGAATTAAAACTACATCACCCGGGTTAACAAAAGCCAAATGCATGTGTCCTATACCTTCTTTTGAACCTATCAAAGCACAAACTTCATTGTCAGGGTTCAAATCTACGTTAAATTTCTTCTTATACCAACCTGCGACCGCTTTTCTGAAAGAAAGCATACCTGCACCGAACGGATACTGATGGTTTTGCGGTTTTGCCAATGCTTTTTGCCCTGCTTCAACAATATGCTTTGGTGTAGGCATATCAGGATCACCGACACCCAACGATATTATATCTGCACCTCTCTCTATTGCTTCTTTTTTCTTTCTGTCTATTTCTATAAAAAGATACGGTGGCAACTTCTTTAATTTTTCACTCGTTTCAATCTTCATTTTTATTCCTCATTATAGTTTAAAAACAACTGCGAGATCCCGTATCAAGTACGGGATGACACAAACTCTTGTGCCTTTGTCGTTTCCATACATCTATACATCTATCCATCTATACCTCTGCTTCTCCGGTAAATGCAACGACTGCCGGTCCTTCCAAATATACTTCAGAAATATTTTGTCCTTCTGTTTTACAACTTACATAAAGGTTATCTTTACCTCTTGTAATTACATGTACCGGTGATTTAACTTTGTTTAACAAAACGGAAATTATAGACGATGCAGTTACTCCAGTTCCGCAAGCTAAAGTTTCTCCTTCCACACCTCTTTCATAAGTTCTTACAAGTATTGTGTTATCTTTATCCACTTTAACAAAATTTACATTTGTTCCTGCAGGTTCAAAATGTTTATGAAACCTTATAATGTTTCCATACTTTTGAACACTTACTTTTTCTATATCGTCAACATAAACTACTGCATGAGGAACACCCGTATTTAAAGAATGAATCGTCCAAATATTTCCTTCAACATCAATTTCTTCGTTAAGAGCCAAATCTTTCGGATTATACAATGCAAGTTTTACAACAGTGTCACTTTTTATTTCTGCCGTAACCAAGCCTGCATCTGTTTCAAATTTCATGTTTTTGCCTGCAATACCTAACTTATAAGCAAACATTGCAATTGATCTTCCGCCGTTACCGCACATACTTGCAAAAGATCCGTCCGAATTATAATATCTCATTCTAAAATCGGCTTTTGAAGACTTTTCCAAAAGGATAAGTCCGTCTCCGCCTATAGAATATCTTCTGTCGCAAAGTTTTGCGGCAAGTTTTGAATGTATATTTTCAGGAACAATGTTTTCTCTGTTATCTATTAAAACGAAATCGTTTCCCGCTGCTGTTAACTTATAAAAGCTTAAATTCATTTAATTTCCTTAAAGACTACATGTTTTTTGTTTTACAAAAAATCTAATATTAAAATAAAAAAAGAGTGCTAAAAAGATTTTTGTCTTTTTAGCACCCTTGCTAAAAGTTTGTTGCTGTATTGTTGTGCTTTAATTGTATAACAAAAAATTTTTTTTGTCAACTACAAAAATTATCGACGATAATTTTTAGTTTATAGTTTGTGGTTTATGGTTTAATGATAACAACGAGATCCCGCATCAAGTGCGGGATGACAAGTTTGTTGAATGGTTGAATGTTTTAAGGATTTAAAGTTCGTTGTCGTTTAAGGCCTTAAGATTTTAGGTTAATAAAGCGTTTACCACAGAATGTAAGGACAGAGAAAAAACTGCAAAGTTTGTGACGAAAAGAAGAAACTCGCAAATGCATACATTTCAAAAAATGCAAAAATATCAATTGCATTTTTTGACAAGACTAGAAAGGTTTTAGATACAAAGAAAAAACGCAAGAGTGCGGTGTACAAACCCGTAAGGGGTACATAAACTCTTGCGTTTCAAAGTTGTAGCTAAAATATTTCGGTCGCTATAAGTCGTTAAAATTTGTATTTGATACCCAAGTTTCCTGAAAATCCGTTTCTTCCACCGCTTCTGCCGGTAACCTGCGCATAACAACTCCATACCGTTCCGATGAAATCTTTATTTACACCTGCTCCGTATTCTACATAACCGTCTATACTGTCAAGTTCTAGTTCTACACCTTCAGCTTTTACCGTCGGTTTACTGCCTAAATTTGCCGAATATCCCAAAAGTCCATACGGTTGCCATCCGTTTCCGATTTCAAATTTCGCTTTTACTTGCGGTTCTACCGATATATTATTTACACTTTGGCTATCTATTTGAGCTCCCTGCGATGTTTCATATTCTTGACTGTTTACTACTCCGTATACCAATGTTAAGTTAGGTTCCAATACAAAATTATCACTTATGTTAAAATTATATCCTGCTTTTGCACCGATACTAAACATATTCATATCTACATCATCTGTTCCGAAATCAGTATCTATTGATGCTTTATTAAACATTACATTTGCCGTTAATCCCGTATACCAATTATCTTTTATCATCATTCCGGTTGCACCCAATACATATCCGGTTTGATTGGATTTTACATCTTCTACTTCCTGTTTGCTTCCCGCATATCCTAAATAAAATGATACTTGTTTATCTTGTCCTAACGGAAAATCTATTCCGGCAAGTGTTCCGTACAAATTATTATCTACATCGGCATCACCGATTTTTACCGTTTCTTGTGACATAAACGGTTTTAACCATAACCCTCTTTCTATTTTTCCACTGTTATCAAACACTTGGTCTCCTGCGGAAACATATAAATTGGAAGGATCTATACTTGCTTTTTTACTGCTTGACACTTTTCCGTCCATACTTGCAAATACTTGGTTTGCCACCAAAGATTGTGTTGCCGCACCGCCTGCACTTGCTGATACTGCACTTGCTGCGGTTCCCATATTTTTTGTTGAAGCCCCATTTATAAATCTAAAATATCCTGTATTTTCATCGTATTTAACTCTATAATTATACAATACTGAACTCGCTTTATTTACAGATTCAACTTTTCTTTTTAATACATCATCTGCAAATGCTATTTCTACCATTTCATTTTTATCAATATCACTTAATATATTTATTCCCTTTACTTTTATTTTCCCGGAAGAATTTCCAAAATTTGATGCAGATATTGTATCCATTTCACCATTTGCCAAATCGGCATCAACATTCAAATTCAAACTATTATTTATTGTTAAATTATTAAAATTGTGTTCGGAAATAACATCGTTTGCCATATTTATTACAGGTGAATTCGAAACTGTCAAATCTCCACCGAACCATTTTCCAGCTGATTTTAATTCTATTGTTCCATTATAAAAATTCACGGTTCCTTTATATCCGCTCATATCTGCATTCAAATTTATTATACCATTTGTGGGAAGTGTTCCGGATGATTGATTTATATTTATTACACTTAAATCATCTCCTTCTATTTTATCATTAAACATCATATATGTCTTTTCACTGACCCACAAGTTTGTTGTTCCACCATCACTGCATATTGCAATCGGATCACCGCCGCTCGTGTTTCCGGTAAATTCCACATAGCATGTATCCGCTACAAAATTCAAAGTGCCGTTATTTAAAATTGCTCCGGCCTCACCAATTTCTGAAGTGTTGTCTCTAAATATTGCTCCATCGGTAAAGGTTATTGTTCCATTATTCTCAATTGCTCCGGCAAAATTTGATGCGTTACCGGTAAACATTACATTTTTATCTATCCTAATTGTTCCTGTATTATCATTATATATTGCTCCACCGCCATCTTCGGACAAATTATTTATAAATTTTCCATTATTCTCTAATATAATGGAACCTGTATTATATATTGCTCCACCTTTACCGTTTGTTGCAACATTAGAAGAAAATATAGCATTAGATGCGATAGTGATTTTTCCATATGTATTTGAAAAACTGTCGTTATATATTGCCCCACCTTTTTCTTTAGCAATATTCCCATAAAAATTTGCAGAATATGAAATTACAAGATCTCCGGCAAAATTTGCTATTGCGCCACCGGAACCATTACTTACCACATTCGAAGAAAACTTCACATCTCTACCGATACCAAAACCACCATTCGTAATTGATATTGCTCCGCCGTAATCACCTGCTGAATTTTTCATAAAAGAAACATTCTCTCCGAGTGTAAAACTATCGTCGGTATCGGAATGTATAGCACCGCCTCTGCTTTTTGCTGCATTGTTTGTAAAGCTTGCTCCGGCATTTATCTCCATTGTTGATATATTATCTCTGTCCGCATGTTTAATTGCACCGCCTTCTCCGGCTGTATTACCGTCAAAAACAGCATTAGTACCTATTTTCATTTTACAATCATAGTTATATATTGCACCGCCGCTGTTATTCTCGGATGCCTTATTGTTATTAAAAGCCGCATTACTACCTATTACAGATATGTCTGTTGAAGAAGAATGATTATAAATTGCTCCACCGCCATTACTTGATGTGTTAGAATAAAACTTAACTTGGTCACCAAGATTAAGTGTTCCGGCATTAGTATTATATATTGCACCACCTTCTACAGCAGAATTTTCATTAAACATAACAGATTTACCAAGTGTAACAGAACCGTTATTATTGTATATTGCACCGCCTCTGCCATTTCTCGTGTCTGTACACTTATTTGAATTAAAACTTGTATATAATTCAATTATAAGTTCTCCTGAATTACATATTGCTCCGCCATAATACTTCGTTTTATTTCCCAGGAATTCTGCATTCTCATCAACACTCATATATCCATCATTATATATTGCTCCCCCTCTACTCTCAGTTGAATTATCAATAAACTTTGAACTTTTTCCAATATTAACTTCACCGTCATTTTCGTTATAAATTGCTCCGCCTGAACCCTTTGCCGTGTTTGTTGAAAAAAACACACGAAGGTTTGAATCTATTCCGATATTTACTTCACCGCCTTTTTTGTTATAAATTGCTCCGCCATTTTGGTTCGCAATATTTTCAAAAAAAGATGAACCGCCATCCAATATTACTTCTCCTCCATAATTATAAATAGCACCACCGTCTCCTTCTGTAGAATTTTTCACAAATTTTGACCGGGACTCGATATAAATTGTTCCGTTTGTATCAAGAAATTTGTCGTTATGTATTGCACCGCCGCTTTCTTTGGCAGTATTTTCGTTAAAATTTGCATCTGTTCCAACCATAAAAGCACCACCGAAATTAGCTATTGCTCCTCCGGATTTATTTGTAGCTGTATTAGAAAAAAATTCTACTCCGTCACCTACAATAAAATTTCCTCCGTTTTCTATTGCACCGCCGTAATCACCTGCGGAATTATTTGTAAAATCTGCATTTTTACCAAGTATAAATGTATCATTTGTATCTGAACTTATAGCGCCGCCTCTACTTGCTGCAGTATTATTTATAAATCGTGAACTGTCTCCTATTATCATTGCTGATACATTATCTCTGTCTCCATGTGCAATTGCACCGCCATATCCGGCACTATTATCTTCAAAAACAGCCCTATTACCTATTTCCATTTTAGAATCATAATTATATATTGCTCCTCCGGAGTTATTTACGGATGCCTTATTATTATAAAAACTTGCATCATTACCTATTGTGAAAGTAGACGTTGAAGAAGCATGATTATATATCGCTCCGCCGGCAGTACCTGCTGTGTTAGAAGAAAATTCAACTGAAGAACCAATATTAAATTTCCCGCCGTTAGTATTATATATTGCTCCGCCTTCTCGTGCAGTATTTTCATTAAATTCTATAGAACTATCAAGAGTAACAGAACCATTATAATTATATATTGCTCCGCCTTTACCATTACTCGTATCTGTACTCTTATTTAAACTAAAAATCGTATAGCTGCTAATTGTAAGTTTACCTGTAGTATTATGTATCGCTCCACCGGAATACCTTGTTTGGTTTCCTTGAAAATTTGTGAACGCACCTATGCTCATATTTCCTTTATTGTATATTGCTCCACCCATACTCCCGGAAGAATTATCAATAAATTTCGAATAATTATCGATTTCAACTTTACCATTCTGCCCGTTATAAATCGCTCCGCCAAAAGTCTTTGCCGTATTTGTTGAAAAGTTTATATATTGGCCAATTTCAGTTCCGGCATTATCACAATTATATATTGCTCCGCCGGCTGTTCCTGCCCTATTAAGACGAAAAGATATTGTTCCTTTATCTGTTTCTGTACCAATTATAAGATATTTACTGTTATTATATATTGCACCACCTTCTTCGGTACTGACATTGGCGCCGAAATCAGTTTTTTCTGGTCCAGATGAGTGTATACTTACAAATCCGGTTGATATATATATCGCTCCACCATCAATTGCAGAATTAGCAGAAAAATATGTGTCAGTAAAATAATCCTGCAAATAATGGAATTTTGTTATTGCTACTGCTCCACCGTTTTGTGCAGCAGAGTTTCCGTAAAAGCTCACCCATCGTGTATGAAGGCTCATATTGTTATGCTCTACAAGAATAGCACCTCCACTCCCGCTATTCTCGTGATAATTGTCTATATTATGATAGTGACTACTATCATTACCCTTAAGATAAACGTAGTTGTTCCCACTTCCATTTGCATAATTCTCGTCAATTGTCATATACCTTCCGGTTGCAAATGCAGATACATTTAATAACATTACAGACAACATCACAGAAAAAACTTTCATAAACAACTTGTTTAAATTTGTCATAAATACCCCTTACAACAATAATTTATAATTTAAATTTTATAATTAACGAATGAACTGTGATTAGAAATTAGTAATCAGTAATTTTGGAAAGCATACGGACTAATTTCTATAAAATTCATATATACTTTTTGATATAGAACTCTTTTATTTTAATTTTGTCTTTTAACTCTTTTTGTTGTTATTTCAAATTGTACTAAAATTTTATACATTTTTCGATGCTTCATATAAAAACTTGTGCATTTCAACTAATGCAAGAGTATCTTGCTCGCAATATTTTAAAAGGTTTTGTTTTGTTTCTTTTACTTTTTCGTCGTCGTATAAACCCATAGCCATATATGCAAATGCAGACAATGCAACATCTCCTTCACCTATTTCCAATTCGCTATAATTCATTTGCGGTATCATTACCGGCAAAACTTTTTTTATTGATGTTCTGCCGTGAAACCGTTTATCGTAATAGTTTGTTCTGAGTATTTGTTCAAAATCTACAATTCTTTCCGTTATTGCTTCCAACTGTTGTGCAAGTTCAGGATAAAGAACAGCAAGTTTTTCTATTATTTGTTTTTCTGCGGAAGAATAAGTAATAATGCTGCCTTGCGTTCCCAATATTTCTATAAGTTTTTTTGCAATTTGTTTTCTGCAATCCTGTTTGTGGTCGGCAATATATTCGAAATGGTCAATAATATGTTCTATTGCATCACACTTATGTATTGAATATTGTGTTAAAACCTGAGTATGCGGAGCAATATTGTTATATAAAGGATATATCGTCATAACAGATTCGAAATCCAAGTAATAACACGGAAACACTATTTTTTCAAGTTCCGTTTTTAAATCGAAACTTACATATATTTTATCGTTAATAACACAATCTTTTACAACTTTTTGCATTTGTGTCAGTTCTATGTCTTCGGGTAAATTTTTGATATCGTATATTTTATTTTCACATAACTTATTAAAAACAAGTTGAGAAAGTCTCGGTAAATCAAAAATATGATATTCTATCCCTTCTCCCGTGCATTGCTTAAACAAAGAACAATTTTTGCAAGGCATTTTAAGTTTTTTCTTTTTCGGAGCTTCGGCGAACAAAACATCTTTTACGGTATCCAACAAAATGGAATAATCTTCCGCTTTGGTAAACACATCGAAACTGCAATCCACTTCATTAAAAAGTTCCTCAATTGAATTTCCCAACCTGAAATCTTTTGATAATAAATATAAAGTTGCCTTTGATATCGACGGGATTGTTTTTGATGCAATTAAACTTATATAAGCTGTATCGGATATATATTTATGTTTCCACTTATTTCCCGACTTAACTTCTATTATTTCCCATAGATTATTTCCCGTTCTGTGCAAAATATCCGCTTTTGCGACAAAACCGTCGTATTCGAAAACAGGTTCGAAAATTGTTTTTACTGTTTTATCTTTGATTAAATCTTTTGTTTGCTGCAATGCTTCTTCGAATTTTCCCGAAACTTGTATTCCGTCGGGGAACAACATTTTTGCCATATCGTGAATTTTTTTCGCTTCCATTATTAAAAAATCGTCGGTTAAAGAATTATCTTTAGGAACAAGCCCGCGATACAAATGCCATGCAAACACGGGACATTCCAAAGTTTTTAAAAAAAGATTTTTGTTTATAGATTTCATAACTATATGATTAACACCTACAGAAGTGTACTGTTTTTTTCTTCTATTTGTCTTTTCTTTGCTTCCAATGCTTCCAAAACGGTGTAAGGAACTTTCATTTTTCCGATTAGAGGAGCAGCATTTTTACCGTAAGCTCCGTGACAATCCGAACCGCCGGTCGCTATCAAATTCATCTCATCCGCGATTGATAAAAATTTCTTAACGATATGCGGAGGATGACTTGTATGCCATGCTTCTATTCCCATAAGACCGTCATTGATAAGTCCTTTAAAAATATTTTTGTTGCTGTAATGTCCGTAATAAGGATGTGCCAATACGGGAATACCGCCTGCTCTTATAATAAGAGAGATTGCATCTTTAGGTGATATATAATGTTTCGGAACATAAGCGGGTTTATCCAACCCTAAATATTTTTGAAAAGCTTCCGATATGGAAGAAACATAATTTTTTTCAAGCATTGCTTTGGCAAAATGAAGTCTACCGATAACCTTATCACCCACACCTGAAATTAATCCTTCCGGATCCAACTCAATATTTAATTTCTTTAATTTCTCGAAGATATCTTTTGCTCTTTGAATTCTTACTTTTTTAAATACGGAAAGTGCTTCATTAAAAGATTTTGATTTCCAATTTACATAATATCCCAAAATATGCATTTCGGTTTTGGTTACATTATCCAATTCGGCAGACAACTCTATACCGGATATAACTTCCATCCCGTATTTTTTGCCTGCATCAACGGCCTCTTGTACTCCGTCAACCGTATCATGATCGGTAATACTTATTGCCGAAAGTCCGACTCTTGAAGCATATTCTACTACTTGTTCCGGTGTAAAAATTCCATCTGAAAAACATGTATGTATGTGCAAATCAACAAAATATTCTTTTTGAGACATTTTTTATAACAACTCCGATGACAATGCAGCAAGGACACTTCTTTCACTCTTAGAGAACATTAAGTGCCCGAATACCGATTGTCCTTTAAATCTGTCAACCAAGTAAGTTAACCCGTTAGATGATGCATCCAAATAAGGGCTATCTATTTGGTAAGGATCTCCCGTTAAAACTATCTTAGTTCCGTTACCTGCTCTTGAAATAATTGTTTTTACTTCATGAGGCGTTAAATTTTGAGCATCATCTATTATTATATATTGTTTCGGTAAAGATCTTCCTCTTATGTATGTAAGAGAATCCACTTCTATCTGCCCCGACTCAAACAAATAATCTATCTTTTCATCTACCTTAGAATCTTCGTGACCTTTATCCATTAAGAATTCAAGATTATCGTTTATTGCACCCATCCAAGAAGAAAGTTTTTCTTCTTTTGTTCCGGGCAAGAAACCGATATCTTTACCCATAGGAATTATAGGTCTTGCGATATAAAGTCTTCTGAATTGTCTTTCTTCAACCGTTTTTTGAAGACCTGCAGCAAGTGCAAGCAAAGTTTTTCCCGCACCGGGCAAACCTATAAGAGTAACCAACGAAATATCGTCGCATAACAAAAGCTCAAAAGCAAATCTTTGTTCGATATTTAACGGTTTTAATCCCCAAGGTTGAGAATTTATATGAAATAAAGGTTGTATAATTTTTTTATCGGCAACATATTTACCTAAAGCACTTTTTGATGTTCCGTTTTCGTCTTTTAAATATACAAATTCGTTTGCATAAAATTCTACATTTTTAGGAACATCAACTTTACCGTTTTTATAAAATTTATCTATTTTTTCAGGCGAAACCTGAATTTCTTTCCAGCCTCTGTAAATTTCATCTATTTTAACTTTAGATTTTTCGTAATCTTGTGTTACAATATCCAAAATTTCGGCTTTTATTCTTAAATTGATATCTTTTGTTATGAATATAACATTTTCGCCTTTTTGTTTAAGGTATAATGCTATAGACAATATTTGATGATCCGATTTGGAAACGGTAAACTCTTCCGGAAACTCTACTTTATGTATCATTTCTATAACGAGAGTACCGCCGTTTTTTAAAGGAACACCTTGCGTTAATTTTCCTTTTGATCTTAAATCGTCCAATCTTCTGGAAATTAATCTTGCTCCTCTACCTCTTTCATCGTTAAGTTTTTTAAAATTATCTAATTCCTCAATTACCGTTAAAGGAATAACTACTTTATTATCCTTAAAAGCAAACATTGAGTCAGGGTCGTGCAACAAAACATTTGTATCTAATACAAAAGACTTTATAGCCATACTATCCCCCTTTATATAAACAACATTTTTTTTAATATTCTTACTATATATTATAGTCAATTTGTATTGAAAAATCAAATAATAATTAAATGCACCATATACAGCAATATATTACCTTTTATTATTAAAAAAATTTTTTATTTTGTATAATACCAAGAAAATTATTCGGAGTATTATCATGGAAAAACTTATTAAAGAACATACAATATCAAACTATGAATGTGACAGGAACGAACAACTAAAAATTATAAGTATATTTCACTTGTTACAGGATATGGCGGACGCTCATGCCGAAAAACTTAATGTAGGATACACTTTTTATAAACAAAATCATTTAGCTTGGATAGGCAGAGGTTATCACATAAAAATATTTTCTTTACCGAAAATTTTTGACAAAATAACACTTGAAACATGGCCATGTGCAAGAACGCCCATACTTGCAATAAGAGAGTTTCTTATAAAAGATGTTAACGGAAATATTTTAATTGCCGCTTCAAGCCAGTGGGCAATGATAGATACAATAAAAATGAGACCTATAAAATTCGACAGTTATAACCTCACTTATGATGTTTTACCGGAAAGAGCAATAAATACGGATTTTGCAAAAATTCATTCTCCCGAACAAATAAATTCGGAAAAGCAAATACAAATAAGAGAAGATGATATAGACAGTAACGGACATGTAAACAATTGTGTTTACCCTATGTGGGCAATGGAAACATTTACTCAACAATTTAAACAAGATCATATTTTAGATGAAATGGAAATAAATTTTAAGAAACCCGTTTTTATACAAGATAACATTGTAACGGCAAAAGTTCAAAACAATTCAGAAACAGATTTTACGATTTCCATAGGAACACCGGAAAAAGAAGCTGCATTGGTGAAAGCAAGCTTTAAGAAAAACAATTAGTAATTAGCAATTAGTAATTTTGGTATCCTTCGGACAGATTTTTAATAGATTCCGGATTGAAGTCCGAAATTATACAATGGTATGGTAATTAGTATATACATACAAAAAAAAGGAAGAAAATATTCTTCCTTTTTTTTATTAATTATAAATTATAAATTGTAAATTATAAATTTTTTTCAAAAACGTAGTCGTCCATAACAAAACCGTTACCGATGTCGGCAACTTGTTTTCTTATCACAACAAAACCTTTATGTTTATAAACTTCTATTGCATGATTATTGTTTTTGTTTACCGTCAACCAAACGGATTTTAATTTTTTTTCCTTTGCTAAATTTTCAATAAATTCAAAAGCTTTTGATGCAACTTGTTTTCCCCTGTATTCTTTTAAAATATAAAGTTTACTTAAAAACATTTTTCCGTTTTCTTCGTGAAGCCCGGTATATCCGGCAACATTATTATCTGCTTTTATTAAATAATATTCATATCCGTTTTTATTTATTGCTTCAGTCAATGCATTAAAAGATTGAAATTTTTCTATCATATATTCAATTTGTTTCAATGTTAAAATTTCTTTAAATGCATCGTGCCAAACGATATTTGCCGTATCCGCCAAAACTTTTATTTGTTCTTCCGTAACTACTTGTTCAAAAGTTATATTCATTTTATTTTCCTTGTTTTACAAGTTTCTTTGATAACCAAAACATACTTATTCCTACAAGAATCAATGCAATTATACTCGAAAGAGTATAACTTAAATTAAAACCGATTTTTGCATTTAATATAAAAAGCATATCTATGTAAACAAAAAGTAAGCCCGGTAATAATGTAATGAAATAATTCTTTTTGTTTCTATATAAATATATAGTTGCATAGAAAAATGTAGGTAAAACTATCAACTGATTAACAAACATAAAATATCTCCAAACAAGAGCAAATCCGTCGGGTTGAGATTTTACTACATATAATAAAAATAAAACCGCACAAAATACCGGAATATTTATTAAAAATCTTCCGGCAACTTTCGTTTGTTTTATTTTAAATGCATCCGACAATGTTAACCTTAAAGCTCTTAAAGAAGTGTCTCCCGTAGTTATCGGCAATACTACTATTGCAATTATAACTATAAAAGCCAAATAAGAAGGAACAAAATGTTCCGTAATAATTTGTATTGCGGGAATTTGACCTATAAATTTTTCCGGAACAATATTTAAGCTGTAAACCGTCATTGATGCGGCAGCCCAAACCATAGCGATAAAAGATTCCACGCACATCATCGCATAAAAAACTTTTCTCCCCTCTTTTTCGTGCTTAACCGTTCTTGCAATTATTGTTGATTGTGTGGAATGAAAACCCGATAAAAGTCCGCAACTGATTGTCATAAAAAATATAGGTATCAAATAAAGTTTTTTAGGATGCATATTAAGATGAGTAAAATCTATTTCCTGTAAATTTACCCCTTTTATAAAAAAGCCTACAACAACAAGAAGAGTTCCGATAATTAAAATAAGGCCGAGTACAGGATAGAGATTTCCTATAATTTTATCTATCGAAAACATTGTTGAAAACATATAATAAGCTATTATCGCACCGTAAATATATAAAATTGTATTATTACTTAAAGAAAAATCCGAAACATTAAAAAACTTTGAAGCTATTAAATCTCCGGAAGTATAAACAAAAACTACAGCGACAAGAAGCATCATTATTGCAATTATTCCGAAAAATATGTAATACCAACTTTTGCCTAAATATTTTTGTATTAATCCCGTAACCTGCATTCCGTTATTTCTCATAGATATCATACCTGCGGCATAATCGTGAACCGCACCCATAAGGATACAACCTAACGGAATTAAAAGAAATGCTATCGGACCGAACAAAATTCCCTGTATAACACCTACAATCGGTCCCATACCCGCAATACTTAACAACTGTATCATTTGATTTCTTTTGGTGCTTAACGGAACAAAATCCACACCGTCGTTTATTGCATAAGCCGGTGTTGGTCTGTCGTCCGGTTCAAACTGTTTTTCAACATATTTCGAATATGTAAGATACCCGACAAATAAAATTAAAAGTCCGACTAAAAAAGTAATCATTTCATACTCCAAATAAAAAAGCTTACAGCTTATAGCTTAAAGCTTATAGTTTAACGACTATTTTAACTAAGAGATCACGCATCGAGTGCGGGATGACACAACGATAAAATAATTATACCAAAAAAACAGGTAAAAGAATCATTTTACCTGTTTTTTTATCATTACACATCTATTCTTCCATTCTTCTAATCATCCAATCTTCTGCCGTTAGGCGGCGGCTAACATTGCTCTGCAACCTGTAATAAGATCTTCTTTTTTCTCTAAGGTTACCTGTTTGTTCTTATAATCGTCACCGTATATTAATATTATTTGTATTATAGTATTTATTGCAACATCCCTTCTTGCACTTTTTTCGGAATCAACTATTTTCCTTTCTGCCGTTATCTTACCTGCAATATCTTCTTTAGTTCCGTTCATTTCCCTTTCTTGTTTATCATCTTTGGATTTATACATAAAATTAGTTCCGTTTTTATCGCTGTTATCAAGTTGTAACATCAACATATGTCCTAACAATTTCTCTAAATTCTTATCTTTTAAACCGAACTCTTTATTCTGTTTCGACAAGGCTGTTTTTGCCAAAATTCTTTCTTTGATTATTTCCGTAAGCGGTCCCTCTTTCAAATTTTTACTTCTGCGAATAGTATTTAATATTATTCCTATTTCACTGTTTTCATCTATATTCATAAGCAGAGAGTTTAATTTTATTTGTATATCTTCTTTACTGTATTCCTGTAACGGTTCCGATAAATTTAATTCGGGAATTTTATTATAATCTACATTGTATATTATCCTTTCCATATCTTCCGATGTAAGTTCTCCCAATTTCAAATTCATTTTTATTTTTCCTAAGAATAATGCCGCAAATTCTCTTTGAACGGTCTTTATATTTCTTTGTTTAACAAAATGTTCTATTAAAACATCTACACCTATCATTAACGGCTTATCGGAAGTTATTATTTCTTTTTCTATGTTATCGGGATTCGTTAAAATTTCTTTAATTTCCACCTCATCACCAATACCGTAATCTTTTATTTTTATACCGTCTTTATCTCTTATTATTTCTCCTGATATTCCCATTGCTTCATAATTGGGCATATCCTCTTTTGATTTATCTATTTTATCCAAATAGATTTCTATACCGTTTTGTCTTAAATCGGATATATATTCTACACTTAAATTTAATTTTTTGAATTGTGCTTCCGTTATAACTTTTCTCATTCTTCCTTTTTCCAATGCTGTTTTCAACTTATCTAACTCTGTTTCACCCATACTTTCCAATCCGATTATCGTCTTTTGTCCGAACATTATTCCCATTGCTCTGTTTATTTCTAAGCACGACAACATAAAATCTTTTTCCTCTTGTTCGGTTTTCCCGTATAATTCCATAGCACCTATTTCCAACAGACCTTCATTTAATCCTATACCTTCTCCGTTTCTTACTATTATTCCGTCGGTTTCTATTTCTCCGGTTATGGAAAGTATCGATTTCACATCTTCTTTTATTTGTTCCGTTTCATTTATTGTTTTAACCGTTTTCAGTCTCGGAATACCTTTAGCACCATATACCAAAGTTCTTCCCACCTTTATTTTATATATACTTACGCCATCTGCTTTTATTCCGGTGTTTATCAATTCATACCTATCTTTTAACTGCTCTATATCTTCGATAATGTAAACATCTATTAAATTCGATTGTTCTGACTGTTGATCAGCTCTTTCCAAAATATTCGTCAATTGTTCTATATCCGAAGACTTAATATCTTTATAATTTATAGACACATGTTGTGTAATTTTTGATTTTATTCTCATAATGGCAGTTGCTATTTTATCCAACTTCAAAACAGACACGATATTGAATAATGAATTGTCGAAGATACTGCTAACCAATTTAACCATATCTGCTTTGGATATTTTTAATTTTTGCGGATCCGGTAAAGCATCTTCTTTAAATTCGGGATCAAGATCCGAATATAAAAGAATTTTATCCGGACTGATATTGTATCTTTCCATTAACACATTTTTATGCTTTTGACTTACAACAATGAAATAGTCGGAAGCTGCATGCTTTTTGGAAAATTCTTCCGAACGGAAATTTTCTATAAGATCGGGATCGACATCAAAATCTTCAAGTATTTTTTTGTAATCTTGTCCTAAAGTAAGCATTGCGTCCGTACTCTTTTCGGACACAGGTAATAATCCCGCGGAAACCACGGAAATATTATCCACACCTAATTTTGATAATCTGTCTTCAAATAACAAATGAGAAACTGCACTTCTGTTTATATTTGCCGTACATATAAAGCATACCTGTCTTCTGTTATTTTCTTCAATATCGGTTCTTAATCTTGATACGGCATCGGTATTTTCTATACCGTTTTGTTTTTTAGAATATTCAAGTTCTCTTAAAACTTCTACAGTCTTAATCATTCCGTCTAAAGATAAAGAAAATGTATTTTTGAAAAATTTCATAAGTCCTTTGCTTTCTAACTTTGTAATTAAATTATTTTTCCTTTCCATAAAATGGTTGGGAGTCGAAAGAAGTCTTTTCATTGTAGAAAAGAATCTCATTTCATCTTCAACGGTGCCGTTATCATTAAAATACTTATTAAAGACATCTTCACTTTGTATATTCAGACAATCGTATGTTCCGAAAACAAAAACAACATGTTCCCAAAGTTCCGGATGTTTTTGTATATACTCAAGTTCTTCTCTTGTTTTAAACGAAAAATCGTGCGAAAATAAATTTCTCGGCAAGAAGAAAACTATTTTTTTATTATATTCCAAAGTTAATGCTCTTACTTCATCCATATACTCTTCTGTTCTCTTTGCGGAATACTCCTTCCCGTAAAAATACTCATAACCTCTTTCCCAAGAAACCAAATCGTTTCTTTCGCAAATACCGCGAACTAAATTTACTTTTCTTTTTGATCCTTCAAAAACAGGAACATAACTTAATCCCAAAGCAAATCCGAAACTGTTTTCAACAAATTTCTTTTCATTTTCAAAAGCCTGTCTGTGCATAAAATGAACATATCCGATCGGTGATCTGTATTTTTCAATTCCTTCATTATTTCTAAAATCTTTTTTCTTTAATTTTCCAAGATATCTTACAAGATCGTAAATCGAAATAAATTGTGCACCGCTAAGTTTTGCCTGTTCAACAAAAGTCGACGGTATTTCACTGTCTTTAATTTCTTTACTTAAATTTATCGGTTTTAAAATTTTAGACAACGGATGATTAAAAAACTTTCCTTTTTCGGAACTGTCCGTTGCATACATATCTGTTTGGAGAACAAAATTTTTATTGTTTGTTTTAACGGCAAGAACATTCCATAAGAAATGCATTGATAAGCTTGAAATTAACGCAGATACTGCACCGACAGCCGCAGATATTGCCGCATAAATAACCGGTGATACCGACATAAATGCGGAAGGTATAACAGCTGAAAAAATCTCGGGCAACAAAGAGAAAGCAAATTCTGTAACTACCATTCCGACACCTATCGACAACAATCTTATTACCGTAGCAGCCACTATCATTGGTATTGATGCTTTGCTGTGGGCGGGCAAGAAATTTTTTGAAAAGAACGAAAACTTTTCTAATCCTACACCTTTGATTAAACCTTCAAAAGTGTATCTGTATTTTTCTGCTTTTTCATCTATGGATATCAACTCTTCAAATGTGAGTTCGATTTCCGTTTTGCCTGTTTCGGATAAATATTGTTTTTTATATTTTTCAAAGCCCAATCTGTATAATTCATTAACAGTAGTATCGGATTGTAAAGCTATATCTTTAATGGAAACATTTTCTTGAGATTGTTTATAATCTTGTTCCAAGTGATACAATTCCATATCAATAACATCTCTTAAAGAAACTTCCGCTTTTTTGAATTCCGTTCCGTTTATGGCAACTTCATCCAAAGTATACTTTCTTACCGGGTTGTTGAGCATTATATCGGTACTTCTGCTATCACCGGTAAACATAAAATGTGATGCTCTTGCCAAAACTTCTTTATGTTTATAAATTTGTCCCTCATTTGACTTATTATAAACCGAAAATCCTGACAAATTAGAATCTTCATCCAATTTAATATGCAAAGCTACAGGCTCTTCGAACATTCCGAAATTTCCGCGAATTAATGCATTTTTTAATATTTCTTCAAAGAAGAAATCTATACCATAGTCGGTATATTGAGAATCGTCAAAAGCATGTGAAAAAATATCCGATAATTGAAACCTGTTTGAAATTAATGACACCGCTTGTTTATATACATATAAAAGTTGACTTGGAGTTAATTGAGAAGTTTTAAATCCTTCTTTAAACAAATGGAAAACCGCTAATTTGTTTTCTGTTGCGGCTTTCTTTATCAAATGACAAATTTCATCAACATCTCCGTCGAGATATACATCTATATATCCTTCCGTTTGTGTATCTGCATTCAAACCCTCGATTTCATCCGAAAAAGAAACATTGTTTTCTTCCGAGCCTTTAGGCATTCCGTCAATCGTCAAATTGCTGAATGTAACTCCTTCTTTAAATGTCACATAAGCAACATTCCCGTTTTCATCATATTCAACATTTTCTATACCATATAGAGAATAATCTTCTTTCGGAATTTCCTTTTTATCTTCTTCATTAAGAAAAATTTGTCCGCCATCAATATATAAAACATCTATTTGTTCGGAATTTACATTTACAACTATATCCTGATTTACAACAATGTCTACATTTATTCTTCTCGGATTAACATCTATTACTTTATTTACCGGAATAACTCTCGTGCTTGTTTTTGTTTTTTTTGCGACAGTTGTTTGATTTTTGTTTAACAAATCCAATAATTCATCAACAGTCATGGGATTTTCGGTATCAAAACCTTTAAAGTTATCGATTAATTCCGAAAGTTTTAAATTTCTTATTGCAGGATTACTTCTCTTAAAGGCAATACCATGCAAAGCGGAAACAAATTCATGAGCAAACTTTGTTACGGTTTCCGTAGTAACATCCATACCTTGAACTCTGTTATCTCTTGAAAAACTATTATTTTTTACATTTTTTGTGGTTATTACAGGTATTGCAATCATACCTTGTTCGGTACTTCTTGAAGACGGAGCCCAATACCTGGAGAAATGATGACGAACAATTTCGCTTCCGCCCGTTTTCACTTGTATTTTAACTCTGTTTATATCATATATATCAAATCCTCTTCCTGTATTATCGGAAGGTAACTCCGGTCTTATTATTATAGGTCCTGCTCTTTTATCGGGAATTATTCCCGCTATTAAAGTGTTTATCAAATATATTTCACCGAAATAACCTCTTAAATCGGTACATGTTGCCTCATAAAGTCTTTTAGCATATCTTAGTTCTATATAAGACAAAAGATCTCCGAAAGTTGCATTATCTCCAAGGGCTTTATCGTAAACTCTCATAAAAGTTTCTACAGCCATAGCAAACAATATAGGATGTTCTTTTAAATTTTCCATCAAACTCTTTCTCGGATCTATCGTTGTTCCCGTAACTTGAGAATTTCTGTTTTTCAATAATGTAACGACATAATCAGGTAACCCTTCACTAAAATCTATTTTATCTATTTCTTGTTTGGATAAACCTGCTCTTGAAAGAACTTCTTTTATTTGTTTCTCGCTTATCTCTAAAGAACTGTCAAAAGAATCTTTAGATTGTGCTAATTTTGTAAAACCGTCTATTATATCATCTAAAGAATATCCTGCAGGTTGACGAATATCATTGTCGTTTACGGAAGAAGAAGAACTTGATGTTGTTCTTACGGATCTTGATGACGATTTACTTCCTTTCTTTTTACTTTTTTTATTTTTCTTTTTTGATTTAGATGATTTTGATTTTTTCGAGCTTCCTTTTGCTTTCGGATAACCGTCATCTTCTTCCTCTATAAAATCTTCTTCATCGCTGTCTGTTTCTTCCGTTAGTTCATCTGTTCCGGAAACTTTCTCGACGGGTTCTATAACTTCAAATTGAGAAACATATTCTTCATCGGAACCGGCTGAGGGTATTTTCGTATCCGATTCGGAATCATCGGTTATTTCTTCTTCTTGTTCTTCTCCCAAATCCAAATCATTTTCAAGTGTCGTTATCGGTCTTACCTGAACTATATATATAATATCATCTTTTATTAAAAATTCTATATCTACCGGTACACCTTCAACCTGCTCCAACCATTTCATTATTTTGGTTAGGTTCGAAACCATATCGGAAGTTAAGGTTTCTTTTCCGGTATAATTACCGTCTATTTTTTCACCGCTTTCAATATCTATTACAAAAGAATACGGAGTTTTTCTTCCGGAAACGATATCTTCTCCAATCCCGTTTACAACTTGTATTATTCCGTTACCATCGGAATTTTCACTCATTATAATTCCGGCTTTATCGGATTCAACCCATTCTTCAATAAGAACGGCAGGTTTTATAACATTCCCGGAATTCATCATATACCCGGTTGCTCTTTGAGAGAAGAAAGATTTCAAAACATCTCTTATGGCACGAGGAATATTTTCCGTTTCAACTTGTCCGTAACTTTCGGCTATTCCGGCCGCAGAATATGCTTTTCCGTCTTCACCTACTCCGGAAGATCTTACTATTGATAATTTATTTTTAAGAGATTTTAAATTCTTTTTACCGATATAATCTTTTATTTTACTGTTGCTTATACCGTTTATTAAATCAATTATTTGAGAGATAATTTCTTCAAGTTGTTGTAAATCTTGTTCGTTTTTGTTTTTATTTTTTATAATTGATTCGAATTGGGCATACAGGTCTGCATATTCTTGGCCCAGTAAATCTTCTAAAATCGTATAATCTATTGCAATACCGTTAGGAACTCTTACATTATCTATGCCGGTTTCTTTTTTTAATTGTTCTACGGCTAAATATAATTTGGATTGATTTGCGGATTTTGTTCCTACCTTTGAAACATCAAGAGATTCTTTTTCTCCGAATCTGTATACTTTATCAGAAGCCGAATGAGGTAAAAACCAGTTAAACTTTAGCTGAATTTGATTGATAATTCTTTCTGCTTTTTCCGACGAAGCTATATTGCTTAGTCCTTGTCGATTGTAATCGGCAAGTATATCGTTAATCCATAAATTATCGGCCGACTGATAATATATGTATTCTATAATTTTATCTATTATGCTGCTGTTTTTGTATCTGTTAAGAAATTCTTTTACACTTTCTATATTTTGTTCATCTATATATTCCTGTAATTCAAATAAAATATTTCCTGTTTTTCCGTTCTTAAACACTTTGGATTCAAACAATATTATTTTATTGTTTAGAGTGTCTGCCAATACTATGTCATTAGGTTGTAACTCTATTTCATTTTCTTGCAATTCCCTTGTTTCCAATTCTCCGTCTTTATCTATACCACCTTTGGGTTGATATACTTTTATTCTCATTTTACCGTCAACCAGTCTGGAATCATTTACTATCATTGCCGTCTTTCCGTATTCTCTTAACACTATTCCCGCATGACTTGAATAAGAACCGCCCGTAAACAACGACATATCGTATTGAGAAGCTTCCGTAATATTTTCGGGACTTGCATATTTGTCGATATATAAGCCGCCATTATCCGCTTCGGCATTAACAATTCCTACAACTGTTCTCTGTTCCTGCGAACTTGATATCATTGCTCCGTATGCTGCAGGAGTTGCTGTATTTACTATACTTTCTTTTAATCTGTTTCTGTAAGTTACAAGCTCTCCGTTTGTGAATTTTTCAGCAAGATTTATTGCATAACCTTCGTTTTCCAATATTGTTTTCAATTGCCTGTAATTTAAACTTATTCTTCCGGATTTACTGTTTATACTGTCGGTAAAGCCGACAAGTTCGCTTGAACTGTACCTTATTATTCCGTTATTATCCGTTAGTATGGTTACTGCTAAGAATTCTCCTTTATTTTTACTTCCGAGTATCCCGTTGCTTAACTTCATATATCCTGTTTTTACTACATATCCGCCTATTTGCCCGACACTTGTAAAATTCATTTCCCTTTCCGGTATCTGACTTATAATCGCTCCCTGATTTAACATATCGCTTTCTTGTGTCTGCCCCAACGGTGCATCAAGTATATCTTTTATTTTATCTTTCATTGACGATACGGGATTGTATTCCGAATTTCTTTCCAATTCACCGTTTTCGTTTATTCTTAAATATCCTGAGGCAAAAGCCTGTTCTATCGGTTTATTTACATATTTATCTATTGTGTTTTGACCGAGCGTTCTTACTTTTCTTTTAAACAAAAAGCCCGCTTTAACTCTTGAAGCCATACTCGGTTCGGATTGCGGAATTTCAGGTAGTTGTAAATAATTCAAAATATTGTTAAAGAATTTGATATCGTTAACCCTTGTTTGAACAATGTTGTTATCCGCAGATACAAAGAAACATTTACGATAAAGATCCATAATTCCCATACTTGCCGTTTCTATTACCTGAACCGGAATATGTTCTCTGTATAAAGAAGCGGCATTACTTAAAAGAACCATTGCTCTTTGTGCCATTTCACAGATATCCGTATCATTTGCCAAACCTGTATCTTTGCTTACTGTTGCAACCAAGTTGTAATCGCCGTTATATAAGTTTGCCGAAAATCCGAAACTGCTCAATATTTTTCTTAATGTTAATATTCTTGATCTGCTTTGAGGTGTTTTTTCCGCTTCCGTAAAATCTATAAAGATATTTTCATTTTCTCTGTTAAAATCAATTAAAACTCTTGCGGAATGGTCGCCTAATAAACCGTTCCACAAGAAAACATTGTCTTTAATAAATATTTGAGAATTGTCACGAGTTGAAAAATCCGGATTTTCAGCCAACAAAAGCAGCAATCTTTTAATATTGGGATTTATTTCGTTTTCGGATAAATTATATGCTTTAACGGTTCTATCACCTTTTGTAACAAAAACATTTTGAACTTTACTCATAGATAAACTTGCGGTACTTCTTATATTCTTAACAAAATCCATATTAGCCTGTTGATGAATACTGTTAATAAGTCTGTTTATCGTCGTAATATCGCTAACATCTTTTCCTCTTCCGGTTGAGAAAGTTTTCTGTTCGGCAATCGTTGTTCTTTCGTTTCTTATTTCGTCTAAAATAGTTCTTAATACTCTTCTGAAATAACTTGCATCGGCAGCATCAAAAGCAGATAAATAATCTATCATTAAGTTTATGTGATTTACCACATCATCAAATTGAGAATCAAAAGCCGTTACATTTGTAAACTTATTTAAAACATACATATTTTCATCAAGAAGTTTCATATATGAGTCAAATTTTTTCAATACGGTTTTTAAACTTTGTTTTTCAAGTTCCGCTCTTTCTATGAAATATGTCGGTGCAAGTTTTTTTGTTTTATGTTTTAATACTTTTGACGGAAACAAACTTAATACTTTTGTAAAAGAATATCTGTCGCTATCGAAATATACATTCGGTGTTTGTTGCAAAACATTAAATCCGTATTTTGCAGCAAAATCTTCTATTGTTACTTCTTTAGCTCTCATTCTTTCAAAATAATCTATTTGTTCCGTTAAACTTGTAAAATTGGCAATCGTTTGTTTTGACAATATGCTTTCAAAATTTGACAAAAGATTTTTCATTTCGATTAAGGCTTCAAATTCCTGAGGGCTTATTAAATTCACTATCATTTTATCGTCTCTTGCTTCGACATTGTTATTCTGTATATCGGTTAACAAGTCCTGCATATTCAATATTAACTCGTCTGCAAGCAATTGAAGGATATATTTTTCTTTATCAGTCATATCGGAAATGTTAAATGTGTCGATTTTATCTTTCAACTTTCTATATTGAACGATATGAGAATCTCTCGTGTTTTTTGCAAATATGTTCTTACACAATTCTTTTAATATTATTACATGTTCTTTATTGTTCAAATTCAAATATTGTTCAATTAAATCGAGAACCTGTATTTCCACATTACTTTTACTAACAATGTTTTTCACCAGGTTTATATGATTTCTGTCCGAAAAATCCAAAACTTTAAAAACTTTATCTATAACAGACGGATTAATATACTCTTCTTTTTCAATCATATCCGATAACATTTTAAATTCGGACGGATTTCTTAAATTCAATTTACTCAATATTAATTCAAAAGTATTCGGTTGATGTAATATATCGGTTCTTTGAACAGATTTAAAAAATATTTTCGAAGCATTTTCGTCACTGAAATTAAATTTTGATACAAAAGAATATAAAGTTCTGTCACTTATATACGAAAACAACTTAAATAATTCCAACTGTTTGGTGTCGTCAGCATCTATTTTTTCCACAATTTTATTATTGATACTCACATTTTGAAAACTTCTATCATATGTTTTGGATTTTAAAAGATCCGTTAAAAGTTTTAAATGTTCGGCATTATGAAAATCCAATTTTTCCAACAAAACAAAAAGCATATCCAAATCAACGCCGTAAGAATGTTCATCCAATATAATATTACGGATAAACGCAAGTTGATTTTTATTGTTAAAATCGACTTTTTTAACCAAAGTTCTGACTATCATTCTTCTGTTTTCTGTCGACATTGTAAGTTGTTCCGCAAACATACTCAACAAATACGAACTTTGATTTATATCTTCTAAATTAATTTTGTTTACGAAATCTTCGGCTTCTTGCTCTGACAAAGAATATCTGTCAAATATTTTAGATAAAAGTTCCTGTTCCTGTTTTTCTTTTAAATCCAAAATTTCTCTTTTCGATAAATATTGAGTAAATGTGGGAACATCTTGATCTTCCAATGATGACAATTTGTCCCAGAAAGCATCATATCCTCCGTCTTCTTCAACAATTTTTGTTTTATTAAACAGCGAATTTAAAGCAGTATGCAACAGCATACCGATAACAAAAGATAAAACAAATCCGAATATATTTGAAGCAAACAGTATTGAATAAATATACGGAACGGACAATAATATCGCAGGCAAAATTCTTCCTTTTGTTTGTTCATCGTAATTTATTCTTTGCTCAAAATCGAAATCTCTTTTTAGCTCTTCCGAAGGGAACACATTAAACAAAGTTGCTTTTAAAATGTCCGATGTTGTCCACTTGAAACCGTTTTGGCTTGAGGCATTTTGCTTTATCCATAAAGTTACATTATGTGCTTTAACAAACTGCACTTGAAGAACAGCAAATAATATTAAAGCTACCGGAACAACAAACACAGACATAAACGGCAACAACGTTAAACTCACAGGAAGAGCTTTAAAAAAGAGTTCTTCCCATACAGGCGCGGTTTTATCCAAAAAGTTAAAAATCGCATTCTCGTCTTTTAACGGTTTAAAAACAGATAATTCGAAAAAGCTAATGTGATTATTATGCAGTTTCTTTGCTTTAAAAAGTTTTTTTAACCTTTCGCCTATCGTTAAAGATTGTTCAAATGTTTTATTTCCGCTGTCTATCTCAAGTATTTGTTCGGTTCCTCTTTCAATAACCTTTTGAACAAAATCACTATATACAAACAATGTCGGGTTTGAATATCCCACAACCGTCATTGCCTGTAAAAGATTTTTAACCGTTATATTTTCCGGTTTAGTTTGTGATATTGAAGTCAATAATCCGTTCCATTCGTTACTCATTGCCGTAAGTTGACCGTTCTCTCTGTAATATGTGGAGTAACCATATACCGTTTCATGACCGGCAGAAGCCCAAATTACAGGAAACTGTCTGTTTACCGCATTACCTTTTTGTTCTAATCTGTCGAACTCCTTATTTAATGCATCATAAATATTATCTGCAAAATACCACGAAAAACATGAACTTAAATTAATCGTTATTTTATTTAAATCCATTCCGTTGTTATATGCTTGAATTAAAGCTTTTGCAAATTCTTCACTCGATATCTCGGAATTAAAACCTACCTCAAGAGAATTAGGAAATCCGTGTCCGTCAAAAGAAATGAAAACCGATTCTTCGGATTTTAATGCGGATATTTGTTTTAGAAATTCACTTTTCGCATCTGTTGCGGGAACAAAATCCGAATTAATAAGAGAAATTTTATCGGAATCAAGCGGTATTTCCATTACTTCCAATAATTTTTTAAGTCCGGCATCTTCAAAAGGTTGATCATAACTTGAAACCGCAGAAAGAGAAATAAACCTTGTGTTTTTGTCGGCTACAACTCTGTCTTTTTGATTTTCCAATGCCGATATATACATTTCGGCAGCAACTTTAACAATATCATTAAATTGTGCAACATCGTAATCCCGGTTACTTATATCAACTATACCGCTTAAAAACCTTGATACGGATAATGCTATGTAATATTTTTGAACAAACGATATTGTTTTATCAAAAAAGCCATCCAAGTTTTCATTTATAATACGATTGAAATCCGGGTTTAAAAATATTTTCAATCCAAACATATTGTTATCGGTTTCCAATTTGGTTATTTTTAATCTCAACAGTTCTTTTACTAAAGTTGTTATTCTAACCAAATCTTCTTTTGTTTTTATAAGAGAGGTTAAATCAACATTATAATTTTTATTATCGGCATCCAAAAATTTTCTCTCTGCTTTAACAAAATCTCTCAACAAACTTTCAATTTCATATTCATCATACTCATATTGTCGAAAACTTTGTTTTACGGTTTCTATATCTTTAGACAATCTGTTTTTCTGTTTTAAATTTAAAGATTCATAGGCAGATTCTACACTTTCAAATAAACTTCTCGGCAATTCTTTTAAATTTTGTCTTTTTAAAGTTGTAACAGGTCTTACTTGGACTATATAAATAATGTCATCTTTTATTAAAAATTCTATATCTACCGGAACACCTTCAACTTGTTCAAGCCACTCCATTATTTTTGTTAATTGTTCAAGTCTTTCTTTTGTTAATGTTTTTTTATTCGTATAATTTCCGTCGATTTTTGTTCCGCTTTTCATATCCATTGTAAAGGTATATGGTGTTTTTCTTCCGGAAACTATATCTTCACCTTGTCCGTTAATAACCTGTATTATTCTATGTCCGTCATTATCTTCACTCATCATAATGCCGGCTTTATCGGCATCTATCCATTCTTCTATTAGTACCGCAGGCTTTATAACATTTGAAGATTTAGACATATAATCCGCAGCTCTCTGTGAAAAGAAAGACAATAATGTATCTTTTACGGCTTTAGAAATATTTTCGTATTGTATGGAACCGTAGCTTTCAGCTATACCTGCCGCGGAATATTCTTGAGAATCTTCCCCCACTCCCGATGATCTTACAATTACCTTTTTGTTTCCGAATATTTCTAAATTTTCTTTTCCTATATAATCTGCTATTTCTTCTTCGGAAAGATTTTCAACTACAAACTTTAACTCTGTCATTACATCCCGAATATTTACCGCTTTTTCTTCTTCCGTGTAGAACTCATCTTCAACAATTGCTTCCAATTCTTCATACAACTTCACATATTTTTCACCGAGCAGTTTTTCCAATATATCAAAACCTATAACTATTCCTTCCGGAACCGCAACATTTGTTATTCCGGTTTCTTTCTTTAACTGTTCCAATGTTAAGAATAATTTTGATTGATTTGCAGACTTTGTTCCTACGGTCGAAGCATCCAAAGACTGTTTTTCTCCGAATCTGTATACAGAGTTTTTACTTGTATGTTTAACAAAGTCCGTTATTTGCAAAACTTTTTTTGCAATGGTTCTCTGTGTTATTACGGAAGGTTGTTTTCTGTATGTTTCGGTTTCAACATCCAACAAACTTTCAAGCCAAGAATTATCTGCAGACTGATAATATATGTATTCTATAATTTTATCTTTTAAAGTACTATTTTTATATTTGTTAATAAATTCTTTTACTTTTTCCGCATCTTTTTTATCTATATATCTTTGTAATTCAAATAAAATATTTCCTGTTCTTCCTTTCTTAAATATTTTACTTTCAAATAACATTATTTTATTGTTCTGTGTATCTATTAACAATATATCATTCGGTTCTAATTCTATTTCTTTTTCTTCCAATTCCAATGTTTCCAACTTTTCATCACGAACAATCTCGCCTTTCGGCTGATAAAATTTTATTTTCATTTTTCCGTCTACTATTACGGAATCATTTACTATCATTGCCGTCTTTTCATATTCTCTTAAAACTATACCGGCATGACTTGAATATGAACCTCCGGTAAATAACGACACATCGTATTTGGCGGCTTCCGTAACATTTTCCGGACTTGCATAATTATCAACATATATACCGAATGAACTTTTCTTACCATACATTCTTGCAAATATTGTGTTTTTTTGTTGTTTCGGCAAAGAAATTATTGTGCCGTATGCAACGGGAGAAATATTTTCTATTATTCTTTCCGACAATTTCGTTCTGTAATTTAAAATTTCAGAATCGGTTAATACTTCTGGAGAAGAAACTTCGTATCCTTCCGCCGTAAGAAGTTGTTTCAATTGCTGCATATTTAAATTTATTCTGCCGGATTTATTATTCATTGTTTCGGGATATCCCGCAATTTCACTCGATGTATATCTTATAATTCCGTTTTTATCGGTCAATGTTATTACGGATAAAAATTCTCCTTTTATATTTTCATCCAATCTTCCGTTATTTAGTTTTATATATCCGGTCTTTAACACGTAGTCGCCTATTTGCCCGACACTTGTAAGATTCAATATTTGTTCCGGCAGCTGTGATATTATCGCACCCTGATTTAACATATCCGTTTCAACTTCGTTTCCGGTATTATCTTCAAATATTTCTTTTATTTTGTCCGTCATGGATGAAACAGGATTATAATCTTTGTTTCTTTCAAGTTCGCCTTTTTCGTTTATTTTTAAGTATCCTGCGGCAAATGCCCGTTCTACAGGTTTATTTACATATTGGTCTATTGTGTTTTGACCATATGTTTTTATAAATCCCAGTCTAAACATTCCTACTTTCAAAAATGTCCAAAAACCGTTTTCTTTTCTCGGTATCAGCGGTAAACCGAGAGATTTTAAAATTCCGTTAAGGTTTCTTCTGCTGTTAAAAGCAGTTCTGACAAAATTACTTCTTATCGGCCCCAATGCATAATATCTCGAATATATATCCATTATTGCTTGTTTTGCCACATCGACATTTTGTTTAATTTGGAAATCACTATGTATAAGATTATTCAATGAAGCCGCATTATTAAAAAGTATTATTGCCTGCTTTGCCAAATTATTAAAGTCGGTATCATTTGATAATCCGGTATCCTTATCAAGTCTTGCAACTATACCTACGGGTAATCTTCTGTTTTCGAAATCTTGAAGAGACTGTGAAACTTTAAATCCCTTACTTCCTAAAATGTCCGTCAACATTTTAATTCTGATTGTACTTCCGTCATCTATCGCACCTTCATGAAAATCCACAAGTATGGATTTTGTATCTTCGTTAAAATCTATAAGAATTCTAACCGAATGTGCCCCTAATTTAGCTACCCACAAGAATATATTATCTTTTATAAAAATAGGAGTATCCGTATTGGTTGAAAAATCCGGATTTTCAGCCAAATCGGACAACAGGCTGCTTATTTGAGGTGTTATTGTTTTCGAAGACAAATTGTATGCGGATATTAAATTATCGTTTTTGGAAACCAAAATATTATGCCCAGCTTGTTGATAATCTCCTATCGTTCCCATAGCTTTCGATAAGAAAGAGAAATTTGCCTGCTGATGTATTCTGTTAACGAGAGTATTTATTGTGGTTACTCCGTCTGCAAAATTTCCTCCGGATTTATATTCTGTAAGCTCCTTTTGCTCTGCGATATTGGTTTGATTATTTTTAACTTTATCCAATATATTTTTAAGTGATGTTTTAAAATAACCGACATTATTCGGACTTATTTGCTCCAAACAATTTATCATAATATATATATGTTGCACGACATCGTCAAATTGCGATGAAAAATCATTCACTTGTGCAAACTTACTTAAAACATACAAATTTTCATCCAAAAGTTTCATATAAACATCGAAACTTTTAATAATACCGTCAAGATTTTCGGCATCTACCGTATCTGTTGTCATAATATATGTAGGATTGTGTTGTACGGGTTTCAATCTGTTTCCCGCAAGAAAATTCAGCACACCCGTAAAAGAATATCTTCTGCTGTCGAAAAACACATTGGGTGTTTGTTTTATTACAGATAAACCTTTTTGCTCACAAAATTCTTCCAATGTTATGTTATCTTCGGTAGAATCGGAAACTTTTGTCCTTCTCGAATAAAGTCTTCTCGGTGTTTTCGATTCCATTTTTTCGCAAAATTCAACATCTGCCATTAATCCATCAAAAATTGTTTTTAACTCATCATCAAATAAATCTCTATGTGCAGCCAAATCTTGTGTAAAAGCATAAATATTTTCAAAAATCGGATCCGTGCCGTTTTCATTAACTCTTAACACAATATGACCGTTAACAATTTTTAAATATTTATTTTGGTGAGCAATCAATTTAGAATGTATTAAATCTATTAATTTAGTTAGGGCATATTTTCCCTGATATGTATTTGCCGGCAGCTTTAAGATATTAGTTTCGAAATATTTTTCGGCATTTCTGTAAGAATCGTATTTCGATACTATCACATCTATAAGAGTTTTAAATACGATATTATATCTTTCGTCGTTAAGATCGATATTTCTTTCCATCAAATAATTAAAAATCACATCTGCAGCAGTCGAATTTTGTTTTGAAAGAATTTCCGATAATTTGATATGTTCGTTATTATTAAAATCTAATTTTTTAAGAATCAATATAATATTTGTATCACTTAACATATTAGTCTTGCTCGATAAGAAATCGGATAAAACTTTTAACGTATCTTCATTTTCAAAATCCATTTCCGATATAAGTTTAGAAAACAATCTTTGAAAATTAAGCAAGTATCCCGCCTTTAATGCGGATTGTAGTATTAAATCCAAGTGCTTTACATTTTTTAAGTCGGATTTTGACGCAATTTGAGATAATATTTCATCGTTTACAAGTTGTAAGTCATATAATAAATTAAATTGAGCTTCATCACTAAAATCAACTTTCTCAACAACCATGGAAGAGAGTTTACCGTTATATTGATGTTGCGATATCATAGTTCTTATAATCCGTAAATTATTTTTATCGTTAAAATCCATATCTTTTATCTGTTCATAATTTATACTCTCACCGAAAACACTTAATTTGTTTTTAAGTATTAAATTTAAATATCTGTGAACAAATACTCCTACAATTGTTGCTAAGCCGACTACCGGAATACTTGATGCAAAAAGTAAAGAATATAAATAAGGGACGGATAATAGCAGTGTAGGTAAAAATCTTTCTCTTGTTTGAGCTTTTATTTCCGTTCGTTGTGCATAATCTTTAAAATCGTTTTTTAATTCTTCATTCGGAAAAACATTAAATAAAGTAGCTTTTAAAATATCGGTTGTTTTCCATGTAAAGTTGTTTTGAGAAATCCAATCGCTTATATTATGTGCTTTTATAAATTGATTTTGACATACCGTAAAAAATATAAGTCCCAAAGGAACACTTAAAAAGGATATCGCAGGAAAAGACATTGAAAGTATAGCCAAACTTACCGGAATTACTCTAAATGCGATTTCTTCCCAAATATGAGGTATTTTGGATAATCCGTTAAAAAATGCATTCTTATATTGTAATGAATTAAAAATCGAAAAATAATTTACGGAATTTCTGTTTGCGCTTAACCAGTTTGCAGCCTGCTCATCATAAAAGGGCTTTATGTCACTTGAAGTTCTATAAAATTTACCCTTAAAATTGCTATCGACTTCAAATGTTCTGTAAGGATTTTGTTTCATTAAAACATTACTTTTGTGCTGTCCTCCGAGTAATGCCAATTTCATTCTTATAATTCTCATTTGAGCAGAATCATCTTGCGGATTATTTCTGTTATATATTCTCAAAGTTTTTATTTCGTTTTGTTCGTTTTTATCCATATAAACATATATCGGTTTATCCAAGCCGATATTACCGTGCATAAATGAATTTTCCAATATTTCCAACAAAAAGAAATGAATATCGTAGTTCAAATAATCCGTATTTTCTGGAAGAGAAACAAAGTTATTATTATTCAACGGTTTATCGGTATATATTTTAAAGAACATATCTCTTATGGCATGATACAGTTTTTGCTGTTCTTCTCTGTCAAGACTTCCGATATCAACCGGATTTCTAAACACATGCAAAACTATAAGTTTTTTGTCGGTTATTGCTTCTTTTAAAGAATCAATAAAATTTTGCGGATTTTTATTTATGTCCTCAAGATACACATATTCACTTTGCACAGCACCGGTATCTTCATACAAATATTGTATATCCTGTTCGATTTCTTCGGATTTTTCCGAAACTTCAACTAAGGCTTTCTGTAAGCTCGGTAACATTCTTGAATAAATTTCAGCAGGAATACCTTGTATGTCTCTACCTCCTAAAATTTCCAAGTCCAATACCATTCCTTTGCTGAAATATATTCCGCTTTTTACCAATTGTTCCGACATAGACAACATTAATTCGTCAATATCCGGTATTACAATATCCTTAAATCCGTTTGTCGGAACGGATTGAAGCAAACGTTCGACAGTTGTGTCCAATACTTTTTTCACTTCATTTTTTGCTTTCATATCGACGGAAGTTTCATCCAACAAACTTAAATCTACTTTTGTTCCCAATACCTTTTCCAAAGTTTCCGTATTTTCGCCTACAATATCTTTTACTGCCGACAATAACAATTTTTGTTTATCGATATCAGATATACACGATGCGATAGTGTATGATAATGCCTGAGATTGCACTCTGCTTTGCAATCCTATGAGTTCGATATATTTATCGTTTGCTTGTTTTATATCTTCATATATTTTCGGAGTTATTACAATTGTATTTACATCGTTTTTTGCCAAAATTTGTTCCAATTCTGTGCTATGGAAACCACCTGTTACGGCTATTATCACTTCTTTTGAATTTTTTAATATTTCTTCTTCTTGCCTTACCTGATTATCGGAGATTAAACTTATTTTCTCGTCTTTCAATAAATTTTTTACAAATATATTATTTCTTTTATCGTTTATGTCGTAATATTTATTTATTTCTTCAAAATCATCTTCTATCTCTTTTATTCTATCCACGGCAGCATATTTGGCATAAATCTGTCTGAACATATCATAATTCTTTTCAAAATATTTCCAACTTGCATCTGTTAACTTATATTCCAAATAATCTTTAAAATACTTATTAAAATCAGATATAAAAGTTATTTCATACTCATCATTATTATAAGAAAGAGCTTTTCTTATCTCTAATATTAATTCACTTTCTTCCTGAACAAGATCTATAGGATTGAGTTTTTTCGTCATGTAGTTTGTTTTAAGAAAATTGTTTAATGATTTATAATTTTCTAAATTTATATTTTCTTTATCACTCAACAAAGTTATCAATTCCAAAACTTTTTGACTGTTACTTAAATTTTCGGTTTCTTTCAAAAATTTTGTGTATATAACATACGGCAATCTGTTTTTCAATTCGTTTACCACTATTTGCAATTGTTGAGTAACTTCTTTTAAATTAATATCTTTTGAAACTTTTCTTAATGTTACGAATTTAGAAATATTAGGATACTTTTCCAATCTTATGGCGGTAATATTATTATATCTGTTCGGATTGGCATTAATATCTTTCACATATTTCAACATTTGTTTATAGAATGTTTTGCTGTCTGTTTTGTTCGTCGAATAATCTTCTATGTTCTTACTGAATCTTTTATTTCTGTTATTTACATATATATTTTCCAATGTATCTATTTCGTTTTCTACCTTTTTTATTATATCTTCGTATTTCGCTTGATTTGCTATAATCCATGATAACCTTCTTACATTATCTTTATGAATTTGTTCTTCATCTATACCCTTCAATTCCACTTCAGTGTCATTTGTTAACTTATAATATTCGCTTCCGGTAAGAATGCCTTCGTTCAACAATTTTTCCACAACTTGTTTTCTTATATTTTCGTCTTTTACAGAATTCAACCAACCCGTATCTATATCTCCGTATCCGCCCTCGACATAAATCTTTTTTAAATTATATTTTTCCGCAATTTCGGCAATTATTTTAGATATATTTCTTTGCGTTTGAGGATGACAATGCAAATCTTGTATATTTATTACCGTTATATCACTGTTACTGTCTCTGCTTGATGTTATTTTTCCGTATTCCGTACTTACGGCATTTGCTTTGTTAAACAGATTTTCGTATTTTTGGTCGGATGTTTCCGCCAGGGGAACAGCGTATAAACTTGAACCTGCGGTTGATATTAAAAAACACAAAGCGGTTGTTACCGCACAGATTTTTACCGAACTAAACTTCTTCTTCAAAAGATGTGTTATCATATTTTTTCTCCGTAACAAATAAAAAAGACATACATCATTTTTAAATGATGTATGCCTTTTTATATTGTTGATAGACAACTATTTTACCGAAAGTAAACAATAATCCTAAATATCTTAATATAAACAAAAATATAAAGCCAAAGAAAAATAACATCAGTTTTGTGTTATCCAAAACGAAACTTACATTTGTTTGTAAGACGGGCAATACAAGCTTAACATAATTAAAGCAATTGTCTATATATATTCTTTTATCGCTCTTATCCACATCAAAAAAAACTTTGTTGTTTTGTGTCGGTGCAAACAAAAACAAAACATCTTTTGCAATATTATTACATACCGTTTTTACTACATTTTTTGCATGATAAAACAAATCGCACTCTATTTCCATAATTTCAGAAATAGATGTTTTATTTCCCATATCCGAATAAAATTTATCAAATAAATTTATAACAGATAAATCTATCGTCGAGAAAAGGATAAAAAACGATAAAGCACATTTTAAAATACTTTTCATACATTTTAAGTATAGCACTTGAAAGCATTTTTATCAATATTTTTTATTGATTTTTCACATATTTTTTTTCAAAATAAAAAGCACTCCTTTTTTTTGTAAAAAAGAGTGCCTTTTTTCAGCTTTTTATAAAACTTTTTATTTTTTGTTAATAAGAGCCGCTTTTATGAAATTCGCAAATAATGGATGCGGTCTTGTAGGTCTTGATTGGAATTCGGGGTTAAACTGAACGGCAATAAACCAAGGATGATCTTTTATTTCAACAATTTCAACATATTTGTTTTCATCAGAGGAATAACCGGATACTATAAGACCTTTTTCTTCCAAAGTTTTAATATATTCTTTATTTACTTCGTAACTGTGTCTGTGTCTTTCGCTTATAACATCTTTTTTGTATATTTCATAAGCTTTTGAATCTTTTGCTATATCACATTTCCAAGAACCGAGTCTCATTAAATGACCGTCTTTGTTTTTTGCATTTGTGTGTATTATAACGGGTGTTTTTGCATTTTTATCGATATTCAAAGAATTTGCATCTTTTAATCCGCAAACATTTCTTGCGTATTCGATAATAACACTCTGCATACCTAAAGATATACCGAAGAACGGAATTTTGTTTTCTCTTGCATATTTTATTACATTAAGTTTTCCTTCCAATGTTCCGCCGCTGTCTCCGTCCGGAGAAATAATTGCATTCACATCTTTCAAATCGTGTTCCAAGTGTTGAGAATCGGTATCAACATATTTTATTTTAACTTCCGTAACATTTATTGCGCCGCCGTGTTTTAATGCTTCAAAAACACTCTTATAAGAATCTTTCAATTCTATAAATTTACCTGCAATTGCAACGGTAACCTGATGTTCCGGACATCTGCAGTTATGTATCATATCGTTCCATTGTTTCAAATCAATCGGTTTTGCATCAAGTTTTAAATATTTTACTATTAAATCGTCTATTTTGTTCTCGTGCAATTGAACCGGAACTTCATAAATTGATGTTTGAACATCTCTTTCTTCGATTACGGCATCTCTTTCCACATTACAGAACAATGAAATTTTATCTCTTATTTCATCCGTCAAATGCTGATCCATTCTGCAAAGAATTATCGAAGGTTCTATTCCTATTTCTCTCAATTTTTGAACACTGTGCTGTGTAGGTTTTGTTTTAAGTTCTTCGGATGCCTTTATATACGGAATTAATGTTACATGAACATAAAGAACATTTTCTCTTCCGATATCGTTTCTGAATTGTCTTATTGCTTCCAAGAAAGGTAATCCCTCTATATCTCCGACTGTTCCCCCTATTTCCACCATAACAACATCACTGTCACCTGCAACGGCTTTTAATCTTTCTTTTATTTCATTTGTTATATGCGGAACAACCTGAACGGTTTTTCCCGCAAATTTTCCTTCAATTTCGTCGTTTAAAACTTTTTGGTATATTCTTCCGGATGTAACGGTATTTACCTTTGTCGTTTCCTGGTCTATAAATCTTTCATAATGTCCCAAATCCAAATCGGCTTCCATACCGTCTATGGTAACAAAAACTTCTCCGTGTTGCATAGGAGACAAAAGTCCGGGATTTATGTTCAAATAAGGATCACATTTTAAAATATTTACTTTTAATCCTCTTGCTTTTAACAAGCACGCAATTGATGCTGCGGTAATACCTTTTCCGACGGAAGAAATTACTCCTCCGGTAACAAAAATGTATTTCGTCTTCATTTTATAAGCTCCTTTTTTACTCTTTTATATATTTAATTATTTAAGTGCTTTTTTTACTTTTGCAACATCTTCAAGCACATTGACATCTTGAAGATCTTTACTCGATATAATAACTTTTATTTTTTTGCCCTGTTCCAATGCTCTTAATTGTTCCAAACTTTCAACAATTTCAAGTTTTGTTTGTTTTGATTTCGTAAATTCGCAAACAAACTTTTTTGTATATCCGTATACACCTATATGTTTATAATATTCGGCTTTACTCTTATTTTTTTCGTCTCTTAAAAAAGGTATAGGATATCTTGAAAAATACAGTGCATAGTGATTCTTATCGAAAATTACTTTTACGGTGTTCGGATTTGCAATATCATCCGTCGGTTTCATTTTATAAGCAACAGTCAAATATTCAAGTTTTTTGTCTTTTTTAAATTCTTCAACCATTTTTTCTACAAGTTTTTTATCTATTAAAGGTTCATCACCCTGAACATTGATAAAAACATTGCAGTTTTTCAAATATTTATTTGCGACATAAGCAACTCTGTCTGTTCCGCTTTTCAAATTTACCGGAGTCATAAACACATTATAACCTGCGGATTTTACCGTATCAAAAATTCTTTTGTCGTCGGTAGCAACGGCAACACAATCCACTCCCTTACATTTTGAAACTTTACTTACAACATGAAGTATAAGAGGTTTATTGTTTATTAAAAACAAAGGTTTGCCGGGAAATCTGCTTGATGCATATCTTGCAGGAATTACAACTGCCGTCTTCATATATTTTTCCTTTCTCTAATTGCTAATTAATAATTTCTAATTACTAATTACTAATTGTCTTTGTTATTTTCTGTTAAAATTTTTTATCGTTTTTATAATTTCTTCTATTGTAACCGTTGCCGTACCTACTTTACCCACAACAACGCCTGCAGCGAAATTTGCAATTTCGGCTGCTTCGACGAGTTTCCATTTTGCTGCCAATGCAAGTGTCATTGTTGCAATAACAGTATCTCCGGCACCGGTAACATCGTAAACTTCTTTTGCTCTTGTAGGAATATGTGTAATTTTACTTTTCTCTATTACAGTCATACCCTTTTCACCTCTTGTAATAAGAACTGAATCCGATTGTAACAATTTCAATATTTTTTTACCGAGATTTGCAATATCGGCATCCGTTTTTATTCCCTGATGTTGAGCATTCATACCTTCTATGGCCTCTTTTGTATTAGGAGTCATACAAGTTATATGTTTATATTTTTTGAAATTTTCTACTTTAGGATCAACAGTTACGGGAATTTTTTTCTTTTTTGCAATGGTTATAATTTTTTTCAACACTTTGTCGGTTACTATACCCTTTGCATAATCGGAGATAATTACTCCGTCTACTTGTTTCATAACATAATCGATACTTTTTAAAATATTTTCTTCTGTTTTCCCGGAAAAAGCACCTTTTATTTCTTTATCCACTCTTACAACCTGCTGATTTGATGCAATTATTCTTGTTTTTAGTGTGGTGGGTCTTTGTTTATCTACAACTATATAATTTGTGTTAATTTTTTTATCTTCGAGCATTTCTTTCATATGTAAACCGTTAAGATCGTCACCTATAACAGTAATAATATATGCTTTTGCCCCTAAAGATGTTATATTGCTTGCGACATTTCCCGCACCGCCCAAAGTTTCGGTTTCACTTTTAACTTCTACAACGGGAACAGGTGCTTCGGGAGAAATTCTTGAAACTTTTCCCCAAATAAATCTGTCGACCATTGTATCACCGACAACCAAGATTGATTTATTCTTTAAACTTAACACTTTTTTTAGCAAATCCATACATACTCCTTAAAAACTCTCAAAGCGATTTTTCTATACCTCTATTCCTCTAATCTTCCATTCCTCAAATTTTTGCTTTGCAAAAATTTAAAGGTAGCTTTTGTTTTTCAAATAACTGCAATAATCTTTTATGGAATCTTCAAGTTCCATAAATTTATGATTGCAACCTGCTTTTCTTATTTTATCCATTTTTGCTTCGGTAAAATATTGATATTTTCCTCTTAAAATTTCGGGCATATCAAAATATTCTATATTGGTTTGTTTACCTACCGCAGCAAACATTGATCTTGCAATATCGTTCCAACTTCTTGCTTTGCCCGTTCCGATATTGAACAATCCCGTATTTTTAGGATTATTTAATAAGAACATCATAACTTCAACAACATCTTTTATATAAACAAAATCCCTTAACGAATCACCGTCACCGTATTTACTGTTATAAGATTTAAATAATCTTATTATTCCTTTCTGCGCAACATCGTCATAAGTTTTACAAATAACACTTTTCATTGTTCCTTTATGATATTCGTTAGGTCCGAACACATTAAAAAATTTTATTCCGGTAACTTTATCGTTGTATTTGTTTCTTAAAAGCCATAAATCAAAAAGTTGTTTCGAATAACCGTACATATTAAGAGGAGCAAGTTTGTCTATATCGCATTGATCGTCGTATCCGTTTTCTCCGTTACCGTAAGTTGCCGCGGATGATGCATATATAAAAGGAATTCCCAGTTCCATTGCCCACAATGCAAGAGTTTTAGAATATTCAAAATTATTATGAATATAATAATTCGCGTCTGTTTGTGTAGTTGAACTGCATGCTCCGAGATGAACTATCGCCTGCGGTTTTTGAATTTTTTTATCTTTTACGGCTTGAATAAAATCTTCTTTTTGCATATAATCATAAAATTTTTTACCTACGAGATTTTTCCATTTTTCGCCGTTATCAAGATGATCTACGACTAAAATATCGTCTATCTTTTCTTGATTAAGTTTCCATAAAAAACAACTTCCTATAAAACCTGCACCACCGGTAAGAATTATCATACTAAAACCTCATTTTTTATTTTATAAAGAATATTTATATAAAAAACTTAAGAAATTTACAATGCTTTTCCTTGAGCAAATTTTTCTATAACTTTTTGTGTGAGTTTTACACCTTCTTTTAAATCGTTTATATCAAATACCGATGTTGAAGAATGAATATACCTTGTGGGAACACTTAATATTGCGGTAAGTATTCCTGACCTGTTCATATAAATAACGGCACCATCTGTCATACCGCCGCTTACAATATCTACCTGATGTTTTATATTATTTTCTTTTGCGGTATCTATCATAAGTCTTCTTACTTTGTTGTTAACTATCGTTCCCCTGCCGCTTGCCTCTATCATAGTTATTGCTATACCGTCTCCTATTTTTAAGGATGAAAGTTTATCGTCTATTCCCGGAACATCACCGGCAATTGTCGTATCGAGAATTATCGCAAAATCCGGATCTATAGCAAAAGAAGATGTTCTTGCACCTTTTAACCCTACTTCTTCCTGAGCTGTTGCAACCGCATAAACTTCGGCATCTACGGGAGCAAGAGTTTCCATAACTTTCAACATTTCATAACAACAAGCTCTGTTATCTACGGCTTTACCGTAATATACATTTTTATTTAATTCTCCGGAATTCGGTTCAAATATTATTTGGTCTCCTATTTCAACTTTTTCCAAAACTTCTTCTCTTGTTTTACAACCTATATCGATAAACATATTTGTATATGAAACTAATTTCTTACTTTCTTCTGGAGTCATCAAATGCGGAGGTTTTGTACCGATTACACCTACAACATCACCTTTTTTGGCTTTTATTACAACTCTTTGTGCAGGAATAACCATATCGGCAATACCGCCGACTTTTATAAAGTATATAAATCCTTCTTTCGTCACATGTTTTACAGCAAAACCTATTTCATCCATATGAGCGGCAATCATTATTTTTTTACCGCCTTTACCTTTTCTTGCGATAACATTGCCGAAATTATCGATTTTTACCTCATCACAAGATTTCGATAGTTCCCTTTTCATAATTTCCGCAACAGCTTCTTCACATCCGGAAATTCCCGGAGCTTCCAACAGTTCTTTCAATACTTTGTCCATTTTAGTCCTCTATATTTATATTTCTAATTGCTTTTATTCTGTCCAAAACAGGCGGATGACTATATTCCATAAAAACTTTCATTTTATGCGGAGTAAGATTAGAAAGATTATCAACAGAAAGTTTTTTTAATGCTTCTACCATCGCTTTAGGATTTTTATAAGTCGTTACAGAATATCTGTCTGCTTCATATTCATATTTTCTCGATATAACATTTTGTATTACCGATAAAAACATCGATATCGGTGTGTACAAAAATCCGAAAAATATTAATGCTCCGTAAACGGAAATATGTTGCATTTTAAATGCCGCAAAAAGTCCTTCGTTTCCTATAAACAAAGATAACAAGAAAAATATTATTACTGTGTTTACAAACGACATAATCATAAATTTATGAATATGACCTTTTTTATAGTGTCCCATTTCATGTGCCAAAACAGAAACAAGTTCTTGTGTTGTATGTTTCGCTATTAAAGTATCAAACAAAACTATTCTTCTGAATTTTCCGAAACCCGTAAAAAATGCATTTGTTTTATTTGATCTTTTTGAACCGTCCATTTTATAAAGACCTTTCATTTTAAAGTTTTGCTCTTTTGCATATTTTTCAAGTTCCGTTTTTAATTCTCCGTCTTCCAGCGGCACATATTTGTTAAATAGCGGCATTATAAAAACAGGAGCTATAAATGTAATTAAAAGTTCAAACAAAATAACGGTTATTGAAGCATATATCCAAGCAAGAGAACCGTATTTAGCAAAAAACATTACAATAACGGCAAATATCGGTAAACCTATAACAGCGGTCAAAAATAAATTTTTTATTATATCGGATATAAATGTTTTTATCGTTGTTTTATTAAAACCGTATTTTTCTTCTATAACGAATGTATTGTATGCCGAAAAAGGGATTCCTGTTATTTCAAGCAACAAATATAATACGGCAACAAATATAAGTCCAGTAAGTATTTCACCAAAACCGAAACTTCTTGCGAATAAATCAACATAATTAAATCCGCCGACCAAAATAAAAACTATTGATATTATTAAAGATATTGTTGATGAAACAAAAGAAAATTTTGTTCTGTCTTTTAAATAATTTTGAGATTTTTTATATTTCTCTTCGTCGTAATATCCGATAAACTCTTCCGGCAAATCTTCTTTTAAGTTTTTTGCATTAAGATAATCCGATATCGAACTTATTGTAAAAGATAACAACAAAAAAACAATTATTATAATCAAGTACATATTTTATTCCAATCTTCTATTCTTCCAATCTTCTAATCTTCCAACCTATCCTTCATACTTAAAAAATACCGCTGCCAAAGGAGGCAACGCAATTTCTATTGTATAAGGTCTTGCATGCGTGGAATAATCTTTTGTATTTACTCCACCCAAATTTCCTATATTACTGCCGAAATATGCTTCGGAATCACTGTTTAAAATTTCTTTCCAATATCCCGCTTTGGGAACACCAACTTTATAACCGTATTTCGGAACAGGATTAAAGTTGCAAACACAAACTATCACATCTCCCGTAGAAGGAGATTTTCTCAAGAAACTTAAAACGGTGTTTTCGGAATCGTTACAATCTATCCATTCAAAGCCGTTCCAACTGTTATCGTCTTCAAACAATGCCAATTCGTTCTTATAAACGGCATTTACGTCTTTAACCCATCTTTGCATACCGGAATGTTGCCAGAAACACAAAACATGCCATTCCAAACTCATATCGTGAGACCATTCTCTTTTCTGTCCGAACTCTGCTCCCATAAACAAAAGTTTTTTGCCGGGATGTCCGAACATATAACCGATTAAAAGTCTTAAATTCGCAAACTGTTGCCACTCATCGCCCGGCATTTTACCGATAAGAGAACCTTTACCTTGCGTAACTTCATCGTGCGAAAAAGGCAAAACAAATTGTTCGGTAAACGCATACAACAAACTGAAAGTTAAATTTGTATGTCTGTATTTTCTGAATATGGGATCTGTTTTAAAATATCTTAAAGTATCGTTCATCCATCCCATATTCCATTTAAAACCGAACCCCAAACCTCCCAAATACGTAGGTTTGGAAACCATCGGCCATGCGGTAGATTCTTCGGCTATCATTTGAACATCGTTATGATTTTCATATACAACATGATTTAATCTCTTCAAAAATTCTATTGCATCGATATTTTCTTTTCCGCCGTATTTATTCGCCACCCATTCACCGTCTTTTCTCGAATAATCAAGATAAAGCATTGATGCAACAGCATCTACTCTTATACCGTCGACATGATATTTATCCAACCAAAATAATGCGGACGATATTAAGAAATCTTTTACTTCATTTCTTCCGTAATTAAATATTGCACTCTTCCAATCGGGATGAAACCCCAATCTTCTGTCGGAATGTTCGTATAAGTATGTTCCGTCAAAGAAAGAAAGTCCGTGCTGATCCATAGGGAAATGCGACGGAACCCAATCCAATATTACACCTATACCTGCCTGGTGCAATAAATCTACCAAATACATTAAATCCTGCGGAGTTCCGTATCTGCTTGTAGGAGCGAAATATCCGGTAGTTTGATATCCCCATGAAGCATAAAAAGGATGTTCCATTACGGGCAAAAACTCGACATGCGTAAAATTCATTTCAACACAATAATCTCTAAGTAACGGAGCTATTTCCCTGTAAGATAACATTCTGTTATTTTCTTCCGGCTTTCTTCTCCAAGAACCCAAATGAACTTCATATATCGACATAGGAGACTTCATACTGTTCTTTTTATATCTTGTATTCATCCAATCTTTATCGTTCCATGTATAAGAAAGATCCCAAACTTTAGAACCCGTTTTTTGAGGAGTTTCGCAATGGAAAGCATACGGATCGGCTTTTTCAACGGAATAATTGTTAAAGTTGGAAACTATGAAATATTTGTAAGTATCACCTTGTTTTAAGAAAGGAATAAAACCTTCCCATATACCGGAAGAGTCTCCTCTGGGATTTAACGGATGTGAATATTTATCCCAATAGTTAAAATCACCTATTACGGAAACATGTTTTGCATTAGGTGCCCAAACGGCAAAATAAACACCGTCTTTTCCTTCGTAATTTACGGGATGAGAACCCAACAAATTATAAAGTTGAAAATGGCTCCCTTCTTTAAAAAGATAAATATCCTGCTCTGAAAACAATGAAAAAGGTCTTACATAATTTTCCATAATTTTATCCTTTATTAATAAATTTGTTTATATCTGTTTATCAACATAACACAAATGTTTTTCATTAAAGCTAAAACAGGAACCGCCAAAAACATTCCTATAATTCCAAAAACATTTGCTCCCGCAAGTAATGCAAACATCATCGCTACAGGTCCTAAATTTACATTTTGACCGACAACTATCGGCTGAACTATATTATTATCCAACTGTTGAATGATTAAAAATACGGCGGCAACTTCAATTACCGGAATAATTGCATGAAACTGAAAAGCCGCAACAATAACTCCCAAGACAAAACCTATCGCAGGGCCCAAATAAGGAATTAAATTACATAAGCCGGCAACAATACCTATAAGCAAAGAATATTTTATGCCGATTACCGACAAAGCAATAACAGCACACAATGAAATAAAAAAGATCTCTATAATTTGTCCCCTTATATAACCGCCCAGCACAAAATCAATTTCATGTTTTAACGATATACAAAATTCAACATATCTTGATGGTATAAGTTGAATAACGGATCTTGAAAAATCGTCGTATCCCAAAAGCATAAAAAATGTTATTATAGGTACCAAACATATAATGGATATCGTTGATATTATACCGGTAATATATACAGGTATTTTTGAAACTTCCGTCGTTATAAAAGCCGTCGATTTTTCCGTTAAGGTATCGGCAATATTATACTTATTTAAAAACGGAACTATCTTATCTGTATAATTTTTTTGTTTTTCGACAAAAGAAATTATACTCTGTTTATATTCCGGAAAATTTTTAATCAAAACATTTACTTCTTCCGTAACTACAGGAACAACCACGCTTATTGCAAAAGCGGAAACTATACATACCAAAAGCACAACGAACAATACAGCCACCCATCTTTTTACGCCGAACAACATTATTTTCTTTACCAACGGAGCAAGCAAATAAGCAAGCAGAGCCGAAATAACAAAAGGTATTAATATACCTCTCGTTAAATATAAAAAAAATAAAATTATAAAGAAAAATATCAGTGATAAAACAAAAAATTTTGTTATGCCGGTGTCTTTCATAAATATATTTACGCCTTACTGTAAAAATCTTCCAACAAAGCTCTTGTGATTTTAAAACCTATAGAACTGTCTTTTTCCATAAGATTTTCCAAATCTTCTTTATGCAAAATGTACAATTCGCTTTTTTCCGCCGCTTTTGCGGTATCGGAATATTGTTCAGCGGAATTAAACAAAAATCTTTTACCGAATATTTTGTTTGTTTCCACATATTTTTTATTTTTATCGTCATCCAGTTCTATTTTTCCGGACTTTAATAAACATACCAACTTTGCCGATTCGTCTTTTTTGTACAAAATTTCGTTTTTCATATATGTTCTTCTATATAAAATAGTCGTTATTTTTTTTAATTCCCTTACGGTAAACATTCTGAAAGAATCGGTTTTTTTTAAATAAATAACATCATCTTTAATTTCTCTGTCTAAAAAAATGAACGAAAACAATTTCTTTAACATAAATAATCCTTTAATTATGCCTTCTGCTTTTTAAAAGTTCTATCATACTGTGATCTTTATTTTTTATTGCATAATCCATGGCGGAAAATTCATCATTATCACTTGAATGTATTCTTGCTCCGCTATCCAAAAGTTTTTTTGCTACATCAAAATATCCCTTCGATGCAGCCAATATCAACGGAGTTTTTCCGCTTGCGTCTTTACCGTTAACTCTCGCCCCGTTATCTATAAGGAAAGAAACCATATCCAAATTATTCGTATCCACCGCAATATTCAACAATCTTGTATTATTATCGTCTTTATAATTTACGACTGCACCGTTTTTAACAAGCAAATTGGCAATTTTCAAACTTCCCATTCTTACGGCTATTCCCAACGGAGTTATTCCGTTACTGTCGGAAACATTAACATCTGCTTTATATTTCACAAGCATTTTTGCTATATCGTAATTAGATTTATACACGGCATACATCAACGGTGTAATTCCGTTACAGTCAGCAACATTAATATCGGCTCCTGTGGTAAAAGCAAGTTGAACCAAATCTACATTATTTGATGCACAAGCAGATATTAAAGGTGTTATTCCGCTATCATCTTTTGCATTAATATCCGCACCTTTGGATATTAAAAATGCAGCCATATCATAATCATTACTGTCGAAGGCTATTATTAACGGAGTTTTACCTTGAATGCCTCTTTCATCTATTTCCGAACCGTAAGCAATAAATCTTTCGGCCAAACGAATATTTGAAGTAAGAATAGATTCTCCCAATGTTCCCGGAATTGTTCCAACTTTATTAAAATATTTCACTATATCGTTATGCCCGCTTTTCATGGCAAAAACCGAAGCGGTAATTCCGTCTTTTGTTTTTGCATTTATATCGGCATTATTTTTTACCATTTTTTTAACCAATTCAAACATTCCTTTTTCCGAAGCCATCATCAAAGCCGTCATACCGTTCGGCAGTTTTGCATCTAAATCCACACCGCAATCTATTAATAATTTAGCAACATTTTCCATACCTTTGTTTATGGCTAACATCAGAGAGTTCATACCTCTGTTATACGAAACATTAACATTTGCCCCGTTTCTTATAAGCATAATCGCTATATCGGAATAGCCCATACTGATAGCTGTAAGCAAAACAGGATTGCCGACGGAGTCTTGAGAGTTCGTACTGACTCCGCGTCTTATACATTGTCTTACCAAATCGTAATTATTTTGTTTTACGGCATTTACGATTGTGTCTTTGTTATATGTAGCCGCATAACAAAAATTCGAAAACAACATTAAAAAAAGTATCAGTATTTTTTTTAACATATTATGAATTTAACTCGGCAATTTTCATATTGCATTCTTTTGCCAATTTTACATCAAGTCTTGCAGCTTCTTTATATTTTTCAACAGCTAAACCTATTTCTCGGCTTTTTTCATAAACTTCGGCTAATCCGAAATATGCAAGTGCATATTTTGGATTTATTTCTATTGCTTTTGTATAAAAAGCTTTTGCCTGTTCGAAATTATTGTTTATTTTATATATATCACCTATTTTGGAATATGCAAAAGTTGCCTTAGGAGACAATTCTATTACCGTAAGTAAATCTTTTATAGCGGAATCATATTTTTTTATTTCAACATACGCTTCCGCTCTCAATAAGTATCCCTGAGAATCTTTATAATTAAAATCTATTGCCTGGTTCAACTCTGAAATAGCTTCCTCGTATTTTTGTTTTCTAAAACTTATATTTCCTCTGTTTAAGTGTATCATACTGGCAGATACATTTATTTTTCTGTCTTCTTTTGCTATCTCGGAATTTTTACCTATATCCTCAATATTAACGCTGATAACAGGCTCAGTTTTCTGTTCAACAACAACTTCTTTATTCGGTTGTTCCGTATTCGGGGTTGCTTCCTGTTTTGTTTCCTGTTGTATTTCCGGTTGTACATCTTGTTGTATTTCTTGCTGTGAGTTTTCTTCATCGGCAACAACTTTTTCTTCAGGAACAATATACTGTTTTACATCCGTTCCTAAAGATTCCGCTTGTGCAAAATCCTTTTCGGCTTCTTTATTTTTTCCAAGTTTTTTATATAATTGTCCTCTTTTTAAATAATATGCACCGTTTTTATCGTCAAGTTGTATCAATTTAGAACAATTATTTACGGCATCATCCAATTTATCACTTTTTTCAAAGAAATCTATTTTATCCAAAAATAAGTCTTTATCTTTTGAATTTATTTTTGTTGCTTTTTCAAAATCCTGCGAAGAAAGTTTTACATTGTTCAACCCATGATATATTTTTGCTCTTAACCAATAATATCTATAATCCGATGAATCCATATTAACGGCTTTGTTTAAAAAGTCCAATGCCGCTTTTAAATTTTGTTGATAAAAACAAGATTTAGCCAACATATAGAAAAGAATTTTATTCTTGGTACCTTTTTCCAATGCTCTTGTTAAATATTTTATTGCACTATCGAAATCTCCTGTTTCGGCAAAACTTACTCCCAAATAAAAATCCGTAACTTTATCTTGTTTTTTAGCTTCATATATTGAAATCAACAAAGATATAACTTCGTGATATTTTTTCAATTGGAAAGCTACCGTAGCCAACAAGAACTTATTATCTATTTTAGTTTCAAAATCGCTGACCTGTTTTATATCATCATAGGCTTCGGAATATTTTGATTGTTTAATATAATAATTTATTCTCGACAAATAAGCTCTATTGTATCCCGGATCATAATCCAATGCGGAATCTATATCTTTGAGATAGTTTGCATAATCTTTTATTTCATAATACAGCAATGCTCTTTCAAAATATAAATCCGCGTCAACCAAATCGGAATCAATAACTTTATTAATACACTGTATTGCATCTTTATATTTTTTCAATCCGTTAAATGCTTTAGCTTTACTTCTATAAATTTCAGGACCTATATTTTTATCGTATTTAATTGCCATATCATAATCTTTAACGGCATCTTTAAATTTTGATTGTTCTAAATATAAATCTCCTCTCTTTTGGTAATAAAAGGAGTTTGTTTTATCCTCTTTTATAAGTTTATCTAACTGAGCGATACTTGTAAAAGAAACTTCTTCCTGTTTAGGTTCCCGAATATCAGAAACATTATTGTCAACAACAGTTTGTTGAACATTATTAACAACGAAATTGTTTTCTTCTTTTACAACATCCGTCGCAGCAACAGTATTTTCATTAATAGTATTAAATTTATTATTATCCGTATTTGAAGAACTCGTATTTACACTTGTATCTGCATTCGTGTCCGCAGCGGCCGTATTTATAATCGGGGTTGTATTTATGTTAACATTTTCCTGTTGCGGTATCTGTTGTATATTTTGTTCCGTCATATTATTATTAAAATTAATGCCATTATTAGCTTCTTCTTCTTTAATAGCAGCCGGTTCCTGCGGTTTTTCTTCGGGTATTACTTCTTCAACCGTTTTTTCTTCCGGCACAGACGGTTGTTTTTTAAAATTTTCCGTCTCTTTTCTTTCCGCGGTAAAATCTTGAACTATCGTTACTGTTTTTCCGATTTCTTCAATTTCTTTTTCAAGAATTTCTTTAGGTTCTTCGGTTTCAATATTTTCTTCAACGATTTTTGTACGTTTCGCGGAACCTTTTGCATTCTTTCTTCCTGCAGAAACGACAGATATCTTATTCTTTTTTTCTTTTGTTTTTTTCTTTTCTGAATAGAAATATCTTTTTGTATCCAATATTTCTCTGTCTAAATCCAAAACATTATTTTCACTCAGCATTTTCAACGCAATGTCATAATTTTTTATTGCGTCGATTATTTCACCTTTGTTTCTGTTTATTATTCCTTTATAAAAATAAACATTAGGATTAACATCTTCCGTATTCAATAAAAATTCTATATCCGCCAATGCTTCGGGATAAGCTTTCATCTTAATATATACTTTTATCCTTTTTAAATAAAATTCTTCTTTTTCGGGATTTAATGTTATTATTCTCGTATAATCCATAAGAGCTTTAGGATAATCACCGAGCTTAAAATAAGAATCCGCTCTTAAAATTAAAACGTGTATATTATCTTGCCTTTCATCTAAAAAGACTGTTGCAAAATTAATACAAGATTCATATTCTTCTTTTAAAAATTTAATTTGGATATTCAATAATTCGGCATCTTGATTTTTATTGTCGATTTCCAACACACTGACAATATCACTTTCGGCCTCATCATACATTTTTTTATTTACAAATATTTTTGCTCTTCGAATATAAGACTCAACATCGTTTTGGTTCTGTTCCAAAATTTTGTTTAAATCGTCCAAAGCTTCGTCGTCATAACCGGATTTCACCAAAGCAACCGCTCTTTTTTTATAAACCGCAACATCGGCATATCCCAAAGAAACGGCCTTATCGAAATATTCAAGTGCCGTGGTGTTTTCCATTGTATTAAGATAACATACACCCAAATAGAAATTAGTTTCCTTCAACAAATATTGTGCTTTAAGTGTTTGTTTAAAATCATCTATGGCAATTTTATAATCTCTGCTTTTAACATAAGAAATTCCTCTCCAATAATACGCTTCTATTATCGTAGGGTCTTTCTCTATTACATCCGTAAAATATTTTATTGCCGCATCATATTTTTCCAATTTGAACAATGTTAATGCATAAGCAAAAAGCATTTCCGACAAATCGTATGAAAGCTCTATCGCTTTGAAGAAATATTTTTCCGCGGCAAGATAATCTTCCGTAAAAAAGTAACACAAACCGCAACAATACAACAATTCAGGTGTTTTGCTTCCGTCGATTTCTATTGCCTTTTTGAAATTATCTATAGCACTATTATAATCTTCGTTTAAAACACTCATATATCCTAAAAAGGCAAAACTTATGAAATTTTTATCCATAAATTCTACAGCTTGCAAAATTTCTTCATATGCTTTCTGGGTTTTATCTTGCGATAAGAGAATGCTTGCTTTTTCAATATAAGCCGGACCGAAAGAATAATCCAAATCTATCGACTCGGAATAATCTTTCAAAGCTTTATCATCCAACCCTTGTTCTTTATGTAAATTTCCTAAATTGTAATATGCATAACAATCTTCAGGCATTTTTTCTATAGCTTCTTTGAAACATGCCTCTGCTTCATCTTCTTCCAATTTTTTTCTGTGGGCAAGCCCCTTATTATTCAAAATATAAACATCTTCCGGTTTTAATTTTAAAGCAACTTCAAAATCTTTTATTGCATCATCCAAAGATTCTATATTCGTGTAAGTTATACCTCTGTTACAAAAAGCATAAGCATCCGTAGGATTTAATTCTATAGCCTTAGTAAAATCTTTTATTGCTTCCTGATATTGAAACAAACCTCTGTGCGCCATTGCTCTGCCGTAAAATGCGGATTCTATGTAAGAATTTAATTCTATTGCCTTATCGAAATATTTTATGGCTTCATCAAATAAATTTTGAAATACTCTTATACTCCCCAATGTCGTATATACACTCGGATTTTGCGGATTAAGCTCTATTGCGGTTTTAAAATCTTGTTCCGAAAGATCAAACTCTTTCAAGAAAACATAAGTTTCTCCTCTTGCTATAAAAGCAAAAGTAAAGTTTTTATCCAATTCTATGGCTTTTGAAAAATCTTCTATGGCGTTTTTGTAATCCGTCTTCTTGTGATATGCTAAACCTCTGTTATAATATACTGAGGCATCTGTGGGATTGTAAGCTATTTTCGATGTGTATAAATGTATTTGGTTGTCCAAATCTTTTTTTTGTTGCGAAGTTAAAATTTTGTTAATACTGATTTTATATTTTTCAGGATAAAACTCCATATCTTCTATAAGCTTTTTTATAAAAGAATTTATACTTTTCTTATAATCAACCGTCATTCATATTCTCCCATAACTTATTTCTTTTTGATAAATGTGCCTACTACCAATCCTATAAACATTCCGGTAATAATACCCATCAAAATATCGGTAATACCTATTACGGCAATAAAAATTCCAAATACCGCACCGGCCAATAAACCGACAACATCATATGTCTTTTGTTTGGGCTCTGATTCAGCTTCCCGAATCAAATCATCATTACTCATTTCTTCTTGATTTATTTCTTCGTTATTTTCCATACTTTACACTCGTAAACTTTTCTTTATATTATACCATTATACCTATTGTATTTTCAACAAGTTTTTCACTTTTTCCAAAACTTCTTCTTTCGTTATTTTCGGATCTTCAAACTGTAAGTTTTTTATATATTTTTTTACATCATTTATCCACTTTCCGGCCGGTTTGTTAAAAATTTCAATTAATTCATTCCCGTTAAACAATTCTTCTTTGGGCAACAGCATATTTTTTTGTTCCAAAGTTTTAACCCTGTCAAAAAGTTCACCGTCGAAATTTTTTGTATCGGCAACGGTTAACAATCTTATGTTATCTATATCTTCTCCTAATTTATTGGCAAATCTTCTTACCGAAGAATCTTTCCAACTTGTATCATACATTTTAGGATACATGTGATTTTCTATCAGGAAACACACTTTTTTTATAAAATCCGCAGAATATTTTAATCTGGCTAAAATATCTTTTGCCAGCTTTGAGCTTATCGACTCATGATTTATAAATGAAATTTTGCCGTCCTTTTCGGATTTTGTTTTTACCTTTCCTATATCGTGAAGCAAAGCTGTCATTCTCAAAAGTAAATCGGGTTTTATATTATCCAAAACATCCATGGTATGCCCGTAAACATCCTTATCATGATAAGGTTTCGGCTGTTCAACATTTTGATTTTGTTTAAGTTCCGGGAATAAAATATTAAGTAAACCCGTATCGTCTAACATATTAAACGCTCTCGAAGGTTTTTCGAGCAATAATATTTTGTTTATTTCTTCCGCTATTCTTTCACCGGAAACAATTTTTATTCTTTCAACATTATTCTTCATACTTTGATATGTTTTGGGTTCTATTGTAAAATTCAACTGGAAGGATTGCCTTACGGCTCTTAATATTCTCAACGGATCCTGCTCGAAAATTATATCGGATGCCGTTTCATCGGTTACTCTTATAATTTTATCTTTTATATCTTCCAAACCTTTTTTTGTTAAATCCAGCAATTGAAAATCATTTAATCTTAAAAACAAAGCATTAACGGTAAAATCTCGCCTTAATGCATCTTGTTCCAATGTCCCTATTTCCGTTTTTGGATTTCTTGAATTTTTATCATAATACTCTTTTCTGGGCATTATAAACTCTATTTCTTTATTTTCTATAAGAAGCTTTGATGTTGCAAACTTTTCAAATGTAACAGGAGGATGTATTTTTAATTTTTCTGCAACCACTTTGGAAAATTCTATACCGGCATTTTCCCCTTCAACCATAATATCCAAATCGTTCGGTTGTCTGTTTAAAATAATATCCCTCACGAAACCACCCACAGCATAAATAATAAAATTGTTATCTTTTGCTATTTCGATAAGTTTTTCAACAACAGATTGATAGGTTTGAGGTATTCTCAAAGAGTTCATTTTTATATTCTGAATTTAACCGAAAAAAATATTTTTTTACACAAAAAAAAAAGAAACTAATTCCATAATTTCTAATCACAGGAAAAAGTAACTTCTTCAATTTAAACATATTGAAAGGATACGGAGAGAGAGGGATTCGAACCCTCGATAGAGTTCCCCCTATAGCAGTTTTCGAGACTACCGCCTTCAACCACTCGGCCATCTCTCCCCATAAGAGAGCTAAAAAATTTTCAAATAAACATTTATTCCTTGTTAGAAAAATTATCTATTATCTTCGGTTCGTCCGCAAGAGAACCGTTTAATGTCAAGCTCTTATCCGCTCCACCGCTTTCTATTACAGCCGTAAATTTATCATCATCGGCCGTAGTAATTTTATAAGCAGTAAAATATTTATTACTTCTTGCATCAATACCTAATACCGTGGTATTTCCTTCACCGTTAGCATTCGAGGTTGCATAAAAATGACCGTTTCTTGAATAATAAACTTGCTCTGCAGCATTAATTTCGGCTAATAATGCTTTACCTTCAGTTGCCATACTTTTTCTTACATATCCTCTGTAAACCGGAACTGCGGCCAAAGCTAAAATACCCACTATAGCTATTGTTATCACCACTTCCGGCAAAGTAAAACCTTTTATTTTTATCATATAACAACCTCTCTGCAAAACAAATATCACATTAAACTCACACAATATTATAATACAAACTACCTTTTTTTTCAATATCTTTTAACACAATACTCATGAGTTTAAATCGTTCATTTTTAAAAAGATTTTTGATATTTTTCTGTTATAAGGATAGTTCTCAATATACTTATAAACGATTGAATACAAATATCCGTTTTTTGCAAAAACATCTTGCTTATTTGTTTTGGCATTGTTATATACGGTTATTATATAATTTTCGATATATTTCGGATTACCTGACAGTTTGACGGCTTTATCCAAATATTCTATTTCCTGATCTTTAGGCATATTTTTAGAAAAAGTATAATATCTCCAAGCCATAACATTTCTGCAAGAAATAAATATTACACAAATTATCAATAAACAAAATACTATCTTAGATAATATCCCGTTTCTTAAATTAAAAGTTTTTTTATCCTTATAAAAAGAAACCGAACACAATGTTGCCAAACAAATAAGGAATAACATTGCATTTGCCGGAATATGAAAATGAAAATCGACAAAACTTCCGATACAAATTGAACAACAGGCCGAAAATGAACCTATAAACAAAATCTTTTTCTTATACGATAAAAATTTTATTCTCCTTAAGAAAATAAATATAAGAACAAAAATAAGTAATAAAAATATTGCATAAGCCGGATATCCGACATCCAACAACAATTCCAACCAATCATTATGTAAATATTCGGGATATGCTTTTAAATCTTCTTTCAAATATTTATCTATGAGTATAGGAAAAGAAGCAAAACCTATTCCGGTAACAGGATAATCTTTCAAAATATCAAAAGACATATCATAAAGTTTTAATCTTGTTGCTTCAGACATTCCCGTAGTTCTTTGACTGTAAGCATTGATTGCATCTATATTTTTGTATATGGCAAAAGAAGATACCGCCAATATAGCAAGCACAAATAAAATTTTATAAAGTTTCTGCTTAATGTTGCCCGAAAAATGATAAACATATAAAAGCATAAATATAAATACAGAAACAAATGTTGCTAACATCGCTCCTCTGGAGCGAGTCAAAATAACGCTTATTAACAGCATCAACGATACTGTTATCAGCACAATTTGTTTAATTACAAAATCATTTTTTTTATTTTCAATTAAATATTTTTGATATCTTAAGAAATTATAAATTAACAAAGCTAAGGATACAAAAAACGACATTGACAAAAATATTCCGGCATTGTTTCTGTTTGTAAACGGTCCGAAATTACCCAGGCTTTCCGTTCCTAAAAAGAATTTGATATATTCGCCCTTCGGGAAACAAAGCCCTATCATCATCACAACAGCCGAAACCGTTAATGTTAAATATAAAAGTTTTTTTATTTTTGCAGAATCATGAAAAATTTGATTAACAATTATAAAAAACATCATATAGGTAAATATGGAATTCAGTTCTTTAAGTGTGTGAAAAGGTGAAACCGTAAACGGTATAAAATCTTTTTGTTGTAATATTGTATGATGATTTAATATCTGAACAACTGCTAACAAAATAAATATTACAAAGATAATGTTTACCGATAATGCCGGAAAAGTAAAAGAAAGGTTTCTTTTAGTAAACAAAAGATATACGAATATAAAGGAAACTACCGATTGAAAAATAAAAAATGCCCAAGGTTCCGTTCCCGCAAAACTCAAAGGCACAAAAAAAATTAGTATTGAAAGAAGCAATTTAACAAACATTATTCAAATAAAATATCCGCTATTGAAAATACAGGTCCGTCTTTACAAGCCATTTTATAAGCATTTTTTATTTTAACGGCACACCCCTGACAATTACCGACACCGCAAGCCATTTTTTGTTCCAAAGATGCATATCCGGGAATATTTTTATCTTTTGCGATTTCCGCAACTTTTTTCATCATCGGGGTAGGTCCGCAAACGTAAATAGCACTGTTTTGTTGAACTTGTTTTGCCAACAAATCCGTAACAAAGCCTTTGTATCCGTAAGAGCCGTCCTCGGTGGAAATATTTATTTTCCAACCCATTTTTTCAAACTCGGTTAAACACATCAATTCTTCTTTTTTTCTTACACCGTAATACAAACTACCGGATTTATTTAAACAACTTGCCAAAAAGTGAATTGATGCCACTCCCGTTCCGCCGGCAACAAGTACGGGTTCGACATTATCTTTTATATCTAACGGATATCCCTGACCTAACGGTCCCAAAACATTTACCTTACTGCCTATAGGCAATTTTGCCAAAATATCGGTTCCTTTACCTACAACTTTATACAAGAAAGAAACCGTTCCCGTATTTTCATCAACGGAATATATACTCAACGGTCTTCTTAAAAAAACTTTTTCCAAGCCTATCATACAAAATTGTCCTGCACAAGCTGCAGATGCTATTTCTTTTGATACGATGGAAAATTTATAAAAATTCAAACAAATATTTTTATTCTCGGTTATTTCTAATTGATAATCCCATCTTTTAATGTCCAAACTATTTTTCCTCCTACTATAGTCATTACGGCACAACCTTTAAACTTTCTTCCGATAAAAGGAGAATTTTTGCTCTTAGACAAAATATCTTCTTTTTTAAATTCGTATTTTTGTTCCAAATCTATAATTGTTATATCGGCAACGGAACCCGGTTTCAAAGTTCCTCTTCCCGACAATGAAAATATTTTTGCGGGATTTGTTGTCATTTTTGCAATTGCCTGTTCAAATGTTAAAACTTTTTTATCTACAAGTTCATTTAAAACCAAACATAATGCAGTTTCAAAACCTATAATTCCGAACGGTGCATTATCGAATTCTCTGTTTTTTTCTTCTTGAGTATGCGGAGCATGATCGGTTGCAATACAATCGATAGTTCCGTCTTTTAATCCTTCTTTAATTGCTTCCACATCTTTGTGTGTTCTTAACGGAGGATTCATTTTAAAATTTGTGTCGTAATTTTGAACATAATCATCGGTTAACGAAAAATAATGCGGGCAAGTTTCGCAAGTAACATTTAAACCTTTTTTCTTTGCTTGTCTTACAAGTTCTACGGAACCTGCAGTTGAAACATGTGCTATATGAAGTTTTCCGCCGGTAAGTTCGCAAAGCATTATATCTCTTGAAACCATTATTTCTTCACTTTGGTTGGGAATACCTCTGAGTCCGAATATCATGGAATTTTTGCCTGCATTCATAACACCGTTTTTAGACAATTCTTTATCTTCACAATGAGATATTACAGCCAAATTAAACATCTTTGTATAATCCAATGCTCTTCTCATGACTTGAGAATTTGCAACGGGTACTCCGTCATCGCTTACGGCTACAATTCCGGCTTTTTTTAATATTCCTATTTCGGCTAACTCTTCACCCTGTGAACCTTTTGTAATACATCCTATCGGGAAAACATTTACTTTTCCTTCTTTTTGAGCTTTCATAAGAATATATTCTACCGACGGAGCATTATCGGTAACCGGCTTTGTGTTAGGCATACAAAATACGGTTGTAATACCGCCTTTTGCCGCTGCCATTGTTCCCGTTTTAATAGTTTCTTTTTCTTCTTGTCCCGGTTCTCTTAAATGAGAATGAACATCAATTAATCCGGGAACAGCAACTTTATTTTTACCGTCGATTACTTTTTCCGGTTTAGCGGAAAGTTTATCAACTATCTTGCCGTTTTCAATAAATATATCACCGACTTTATCAACTTTACAGGTAGGATCAACTATTCTTATATTTTTGATTTGAATTAACATGTATGTTTCCTCCCTTGTTTGTTTCTTGCCAGTGCCAACAAATGCAATACCGCCATTCTGATTGCAATACCGTTCGTTACCTGCTCGTTAATAACCGATGCCGGGCTGTCCGCAACTTCGTCATCAATTTCCGTTCCTCTGTTCATCGGTCCGGGATGCATAATCAAAACATCCGGTTTGGCATTTTTAAGTCTTTTTTCCGTAACCTGATAAAGTTCATTATATTCATGTTTGGACGGGAAAAAAGCGCCCTGTTGTCGTTCCATTTGTATTCTTAAAATATTTACGACATCAACATCTTTCATAGCTTCATCCAAATCGTAAAACACTTCCACACCTAAAGAGGATATACTTTTCGGTATCAATGTCGGCGGTCCGACAACTCTGACTTTTGCACCGAATTTTGTTAATGCCCAGATATTTGATCTTGCAACTCTGCTGTGTAAAATATCTCCTACCAACAAAACTTTTAAGCCTTCGATTTTTTTCTTTTTATCGTACATTGTATAAAGATCCAAAAGGCCTTGTGTCGGATGTTCATGAAAACCGTCTCCCGCATTTATAATCGAAGCATTTAAATTTTTCGCGAGAAGTTCTGGCGCTCCTGCACAAGTATGTCTTATTATTATAATATCGGCTTTCATTGCTTCGAGAGTTTTAGCGGTATCTACCAAACTTTCACCTTTAACAAAACTTGATGTTTTCGGTGCAATACTTATAACATCGGCAGATAATCTTTTTGCAGCAACCTCAAATGATGTTCTTGTTCTCGTAGAAGGTTCACAAAACAAAGTTACAACGGTTTTTCCGATAAGTGCCGGAGCCTTTTTGATTGACCTGGTAAACATATTTTTGAAAGGCTTTGCCGCATCAAGAATTGTTTGAATTTCTTTTTTGTCCAAATGTTCCAAACCGAGAAGATCTTTTCTGTTAAAAGACATTTTAGCCTCTTTTTATTCTTTATTATTAAGTTTATTTTCTAAAAATTTTATTTTATTTTGAAAAAAAGTTTTAAGTTCGGTCAATTTTTCCGCTGCCTTATACGATTCTAATGCTTTGGCATATTCTTCTTTTGTTTCCAAAAACTGTCCTTTAATTGTATGTGCCCAATATTTATTATTATCGTTATATTTTTCTTTTTCTATTACGGTATCTAAGTCTTTTACAGCTTCTTCTTCTTTTATTCCCAATTCAAGTCTTAATTCCGCTCTGGTCCTTATGTACAAATAGTAATTCAAAGTTTTATCTCCGAATTCAATCGCTTTTTCAATATCTTTTAAAGCCTCTTGTTTTTTCCCTACCTCTTTTTCATAAAATGCCTTGGTATAATAATATTCAGGTTTTTTGGTGATTTCCAAGGCTGCAGATACATCTTTAAGAGCATCATCATATTTCTTCATATAAAAATTGTATTGTGCTCTCTCATAAATATAGTCTGAATTTTTTGAATCTAACTTTATTGCTTCATCACAACATTTTACGGCATTATAAAAATCTCTGACAGAAGCAAAAACAGAAGCTTTTTGAGAATAGTATTTTGCTTGAGTATTATCTAAAGATATCGCCTTATCGATATCATCCTTTGCACCTTGCAAATCGAGACTCTCCGCATAAGATTTATACTCTCCCTTAAGAGGTGTATGTTGCTTTATTTGAGACATTAAAAAATAAAGTTCCGCTTTACTGGATTTTCTATTACATAAACTTATTGCTTTTTCCAAATAATCAAAACTTTCTTCTCTAAGCGGATTTTCTCTCACCTGCACCAATAATTGTCTGATTTTAATATATTCTTTTTCGGAAGGATCTATTCCGGCAGCATCTACATCTATAACAGCATATACTTGAGCAAACGCCATCAAAAAAAACATAAACACTAACAAACTTGTCATAAGTTTTTTCATATAATATTCCCCTTTTCTTGGTATATTATTTATCGTCCGCTACAACTTTATCATCAACAGATACCTCATCATCCATATCAACGCAAATCCTGTTTTTTGTATGATGCACAAGACCTACAAAGTCCGGCTGTATGGGAAGTTCTCTGTATCCTCTGTCAACCAAAACCGCCAACTTAATTGATTTCGGTCTTCCGAAATCTTTTAACACATCCAATGCGGAACGAATTGTTCTGCCGGTATATAAAACATCGTCAACTAAAATTATATTTTTATTATTTATGTCGCACGGGATATTCGTATCTTTTATTGTAGGAATATCCGCACCTGCTTCCTGTAAATCATCCCTGTAAAGAGTTATATCCAATATTCCGAAAGGTATTTGTTCTTTCATATTTTTTATATTTTCTATTTTTCTTGATAATCTCTTGGCAACGGTAACACCTTTTGTTTGAATACCTATAACGATAATATCGTCTATTTTCTGTTTTATAATTTCGTTAGCTAATTTTTCGATTGTAGAATCTATCTGTTTTGAATTTAAAATTTCCATGATAACTTTCCCTTAATATATATTGTCATATATTATATAAAAAAAATAATGATTTATAAATAACATTTTCGGCTACTTATAAATCATTATAATTTAATAAAAAAGATAAACAGTTTAAATATTTTCCAAAAGCTTTTCCGCTTGCTGTTCCGGTAAAGATTCCACATCTCTTAACTTTCTTTCTATTGCTCTTGTTCTGACACCTGCATTATCTATTTCTTTACTTGCACTTTCCAATTTTCTCTTGGTAGCATCCAAAACATCTCCGAACTTACCGAATTCGGTTCTAACGGCCCTTAAAATGTTCCAAACATTGTCTGTTTGTTCTTGTATAGCAAGTGTTCTGAAACCCATTTGCAAACTGTTTAAAAATGCTCCCAAAGTTGTAGGTCCTGAAATTGTTATTGAAAAATCGTTTTGAATTTGTTGTATAAGTCCCGGAATTCTTAATATTTCCAAATAAAGTCCTTCAAAAGGTAAAAACATTACGGCAAAATCTGTCGTATAAGGAACCGATATATATTTATCTTTAATATCTTTTGCAAAATTTCTTATATCCGTTACCAACTTTTTCTTATCGGACTCAATAGCATTTTTATCTGCCGACTCATAATCCTGCAACAATTTTTCGTATGCTGTCGTGGGAAATTTTGAGTCTATAGGTAAATATATAAACTTTTCTTCACTTTCTTTAGACGGAAGTTTCACCGCAAATTCTACCACTCCCGAAGGATTGGACGGATTAGGGTGAGCATTTTTTTCATATTGAGAGGCAGTTAAAATTTGTGAAAGTAATGCTTCAAGTTGAACTTCTCCCATAGTTCCTGCAACTTTTACGGAAGTTAATGCTCTTTTTAATCCTCCGACATCGTTTGCTATTGACTGCATTTCACCCAAACCTTTTTGAACTGATTCCAATTGTTTACTTACAAGTTCAAAAGAAGAGTTTAATCTTTTTTCCAATGTAGATTGCAATTTTTCATCAACGGTAAGTCTCATTTGTTCCAACTTCTTCTCGTTGCTGTCTTGAATATTTTTCAAACTTGTTTGAACAGTTTCTTTTTGTTTATCCAAAGATTCTTGCGTGTTTTTTGAAAGGGTATCGAACTTGGCATTTATGGAATTTTGAAAATTCATCAATGTATCCTGATTTTCTTTTCTTGATGCTCTTTCGTTTTCCGTTGATTCTCTTCTGCTTCTCTCAAACTCATCTTTAAAACCTTTCTCATAAGAATCTAACTTTTTTTCGTAATCGTCAAATTTTTTATTTATAACATCTTGATTTGAATTTTTATTTTTTAATAAGACTAATAAGATTAAAATTAAGTTTATTGAAACTAAAATAATCAATGCTGTTAACATATTTTACTCCTTGTCAGTATGTTTTTTATATTATAATAAATTTTTATATTTTATATTCAAAAAAATCTTTTTTGAACTTAATCAAATTTCTTATCATATTCATACTGCCCCTGCTGCCGTTATGTATAACAATTCCCATATCACAATATTTTGCCATTTCGTAGTTTCTTATAACTCCGGCCGAGTTTCCGTATTTATTCCAATCCGGTTTAAATACCGTTACGGGAATATTATTGTTCTTGGCATAAATTTCGGCTAATGTATCAACACCCTTGGCACCGCCGGAAACTATTTCGTCATCCTGTGTTATTTTATAACCGGATAACTTTATTGCTTCAAACAAAATATTTATATCGGTTATTGTTCTGCTGCCTGCAATTACTATTTTCATGATTATATTTTACAACCTCACAACGACAATAGTATGTCGCGATTTTTTTAGAAATTTATAAAAAAAAGACAAAAAAAACAGCGGGCAACGGGAATCGAACCCGCATCACGAGCTTGGGAAGCTCGGGTTTTACCACTAGACTATGCCCGCAATAACGACAATTTATAATTTACAATTTATAATTAATCACTAACTACGAGATCCCGCATCAAGTGCGGGATGACAGAACGACAATACGACAATTTATAATTTACAATTTACAATGTATAATTGACGACTAAAACTTTTAAATTTTTCATTTGAAAAGCATGATTAAAGCCGTCTATGAGTGCAGAAAAATTTAGAGCAAAAATTATAAATCTAAAAAATTTTTAAACCGCTGATGTTTGAGCTTTTTTCGTTTCATTAGTCTGTTAGAAAAAAGCGAGTTCTGCGGTTGGCTTTAAATTTTTCAAACGAATGGCTTTTGTGCTTGAAAATGAGAAATTTTAAAAGAACCTACTACTTATGTAATTTTATGTTTTTTCTTCAGTACTGTCAATTGAGATTTAGCATATTTCAATGCTTGTTTTTTATCTTTTATTCTGCCTTCTTCGTAAGCATTGTTTATATACTTTAACAACTCACCTATAATCTTGCCCGGTTTAAGATGAAATTCTTTCATTAAAACATTGCCGTCTAAAATTTTATCTTTGGGTTTCTTGTTAATAAAATCAAAATAACCGAATATCAATTTGGCAACGGATTTTTCCTGTTGCTGTAACACTTTTTTCGGATACACTTTTTTCTTTAATGTTTTATATGAATGCCAATCCGACATTGCCATTATTAAAAGGTCCGGAGTGTTTTCTTTTATATCTCTGAACAATCTCATCTGTGCTCTGTTTGTTATGACTTCCGATTTTGCCAAATTCGAAGGCCTCATATGTTCGGATATTATAGCTTTTGCAAAATCTATTTCTTTGTTGCTCATTTTCAATTCTTTCATTATTTGTGCGGTTTTTTTCGCGCCCAATTCTTCGTGACCCAAAAATCTCATTTTGTTGTCCATTCTTTTAGCACATTCGGGTTTTGCACAATCATGAAATATTGCAATAAACTTTAACAGATTTTTTTTATTTACATTCTCGGAAAACGGTTCGTTCAAATGTTTTTCCAAAACATCTTTTGATTTCGGAAAATATTTGTCTAATTTTATAAATATGTTTTCCAATGCTTCATATGTTTGGAAACAATGTTGAAAAAGACCTTTCGGATGATAATAAAAATTCTTTGCGGATTTTTTCATTTTGGTTATTACGGGAAACATCTTTTCCAAAAGTCCGCACTCATCCATCATAGCAATATATTGCGCGGATTTTTCATTGTTTAATATTCTGAACAACTCGTTCTTTATTCTTTCACCGGCAACCGTAGTAATTTTCGAAGAAGATTTTTTTATTAATGTTAAAGTTTCTTTTGAAATTTTAAATTTATATTCACCGGAAAATCTGAATGCTCTTAACATTCTTAAAGGATCATCATTAAAAACGGTTTTTGAAACTGCTTTTATTTCTTTCTTTTTTAAATCTTGTAATCCGCCGAAACAATCTGTTATATTTTTCTTAATATCGTCAAAATCTTCTATTTTTACGGCTAAAGCATTTATTGTAAAATCTCTTCTTGATAAATCTTCTTTAATATTTTTCCCCTGCATAACGGAAACATCTATATATTCCAAATCCGGATTATTAAATACCGCAACTCTGTATGTTTGTAAATCGTCATGCAATTTAAAACATTTACCGTTTATTTTTTTTGCCAACTTTTTTGCAAAGTTTTCAGATTTTTCCGAAACGGCCAAATCTATATCCAAAGATTTTTTCTTTAACAAAAAATCTCTTAAATATCCGCCGACAACATAAACATCGGTTTTAGTTTCTTGTGCAAGTTTTATAACTTCGTTTATTTCTTTAAGCACTTTAAATTACTCCATTAAGTATGTTGCATTGATAAGTTCGTTTATATAACTGTTAGTGTTATCACTTTTTATTTCTTCAATGTTTCCATATTTTACCATATTTCCATTTTGCAGTATCAAAATTTTATCCGATATTTTAAAAGCAGCGGAAATATCGTGTGTAATAAAAATAATATTTGTTTTTTGTTCCTTTTTTATTTTATAAAAAATATCCATTATTAAAGATTGGTTTATAACATCAAGCGAAGCAAAAGGTTCGTCGGCAATCAAAATTTTAGGATTTTTCAACAATGCTCTTGCAATTGCAATTCTTTGTCTTTGACCGCCGGAAAACTGGTGCGGATATTTATCGAATATATCATCTTCTTTCATATCAACAAGTGCAAGCTTTTCATTTATAAAATCTTTTTTATTTTTTATTTCTTCATCAACAGCTTCATATAAAGAATACCCTATCGTAAGTTTCGGATTAAACGAAGCATACGGATTTTGAAATATCATTTGAACGGTATTTGAAAGTTCCTGCTTTGTATAATCTGAAATATTTTTGCCGTCTATTTTTACCGTACCGCCGTCAAACGGCAACAAAGAACAAATTATTTTTGCAAGAGTTGTTTTTCCCGAACCGCTTTCACCGATAACAGAAAGAACTTTATCTTTTTCCAATTCAAAAGAAATATTGTTCAATGCAACAAAATCTTTCTCTTTCTGAAAAAGAGAAGAATTCTTTTTATAAATTTTAGTTACATTTTCTACTTTTAACATTTTTATATTTAAACCATATTAAAAAGCATATTTTACACCAAGGTTAAGTCCGGCACCTTGTCTTGATCCAAGTTTTCCGTTTACTTCGGCATAGAAACTCCATGGAGTTGATGAAAATTCCTTTCCTATACCTATTCCACATTCATAGTAAGGATCAATTGTCAATGCTTTTACTGATTTACCGTTTACTTCCGTTGCAGCTTCTCCGGTATTAAAACATGCACTTATTAAACCGTATGGTATCCAACCGTTGTTCAATTCCAAACTTGCTTTCACTCCGGGTTCTATATGCACATTATTTATATCTTCAGCACTTACTTTGTTTCCCTGTGCATTTGTAAATTCTTTTGTGTTTATTCCTACATATGCAACCATCAAGTTAGGTTCTATTATCCAATCACTCCCGACTTCAAAATTGTATCCCGCTTTTACGGCTGCAGCATAGCTTGTCATATCCGTATTGTCACTTCCGAAATCGGTATCCGTTGTTGCTTTTGCCAATTCCGCATTTATCGTTGCACCGATATAATAACTTTCTCTTATCAACATTCCGGTTGCTCCGATACAATAACCTGTATTATTAACTTTGATAGTATCCAGTTTTTGATTTGATCCGTTATATCCGAAATATACTGCCACCATCTTATTTTCATCTACCGGCAAATCTATTCCTGCTATCGTTCCGTATATTGTTGTGTCTATATCTTTATCAAGCCCCGCTAATTTCATTGTTTCATTTTCGGCATATGGTCTTACCCATGCACCTCTTTGTATTTTGTTATCACTTTCAAAAACTTGGTTTGTAGTCGATGCATATAATTTAGAAGTTTGAGCACTATTTTGTTTTTTACTTTTTGTTCTGGTATCCATACCGACAAAAGCTTGATTTATTGTTGCCATCTTCGAGAAAGAGCCGCCTACTAAACCTAAAATATCTGCTGCATGCGCCAACGGATTTCCTATTGATGTTTTTGTGAATGTTATATTTCCGGTAGATTCATCGTACTTAATATTGTACTTATACAAATCCGAAGATGCAGAACCTATCGTTTCTACCTCGTTTTTTATTTCATGTGTTTTAATGAACTCCAAGTCTACTTTATCCTTTTCTGTATCGGATATTATATTTATTGCATTTACTTTTATCCTTTTTTGATCATCATTATAATAGCCATCAGTTGATATTGTATCCATTTCTTCATTTTCTAAATCTGCATCTACGGAAATATTCATCTTTCCGTTTATTTGCAAATTTTTAAAAGCCATTTCTTCTACAACATTGTTTGCAATATTCATTGTTAAATTGTCTATTGTTGTTGAACCGGAAAACCATTTTCCGTTTTCTCCTATAATGATTGTTCCTGCATAAATATTTACATCCCCGGAAAAACCGGACATATCTTCATTTAATATTATCGTACCTGACGCATCCGACAATGTTCCTGACTTATTGACATTCAATTCGGAAGTTGCAAAAACAGATCTTATTTTATCGTTAAATGTTATCTTAGCATCCTTACTTGCAAATAAATTTATTTTTCCTGCCCCAATTCCATCATCGTCCGCACAAATTGCACAAGAACCGTTATCATCCGTGTTTCCGTCAAAAAGGATATCGTTTGTGCTTGCTATCAAATTAACTGTTCCTTTAGTATATATTGCTCCGCCACTTCTTGCCGAATTATTTTTAAACAGTGCTCCATCTTTTATTGTTAAGGTAGAATCGCTTCCGTTTGATATCGCCCCGCCATAAGCATTACTTACATTGCCTTCGAATATAACATTTGCTCCTATCTCAATATTCCCTTTTATCTCATGATTAAAGGCATCTCTTCTATTACTTATCGCCCCGCCATAATAATTGTCATCATTGGATACAATTTTGTTATATGTAAATTTTGCATTATCTCCTATCTTTAAAGTCCCGTAATTACATATTGCACCGCCGTCATTTTTTGCTGTATTAGAAGAGAATTCAACATTGTTACCTATTTCAATCGTAAGTTCAGAATCACCTGCCTCGGAATATATAGCACCACCGGCAGAACCGGATGTATTTGATATAAAACTCACGTTATCCCCAATAACTATTTTACCTTCTTCGTTGAACATTGCTCCACCTATTCCGGTAGCCGAATTGTTTTCAAATTTTGTTTCATTTATTGTGAGTGTACCTGAAGACAAAACGACAAAAACTCCACCATAACCGGATTGTTCATAATTTGAATAAATTTGTCCTGCTACGGTACTGCTTCCGTTTATTTCATAATGATCCGTCGCAAAAGCATAACCGTAAGCAAAACAAATCAATGTTAAAGCATAAAAAAATGATTTTAATTTAAACATAGAAAAATTCTCCTGTTTTTTCTAAAACTTCATTATATCAAATATTATCCAACAACTTTTTTGTGTATTCGTGCACGGGGTTTTCAAAAATCTCTTTTTTACTTTTTTGTTCTGCTATTTCCCCTTTATACATTACGGCAACATAATCGGAATATTTTTTTGCTATTAATATATTGTGAGTAATCATTATCATCGTTAAATTTAATTCTTTTTTAAGTTCGGCAAACAATTCCAAAATTTGTTTTTGAACCGTTAAATCAAGTCCGGATGTCGGCTCGTCCGCAATAAGAAGTTTAGGATTGTTTATTATTGCCATAGCAATTAAAACTCTTTGTTTTTGTCCGCCGGAAAGTTGGTGCGGATACGAATTATAAATTCTTTCAAAATCGTCGAGTTTTACTTTTTCGAAAACTTCTTTTACTCTTTTTATTTTTTCTTCTTTATTTAAATTTTTGTTATATACTTCCAAAGCTTCCAGAACCTGTTTTCCAACCGTTATTACAGGATTTAAGTAAGAGTGCGGATCCTGTAAAACTATTGAAATATCTTTTCCTCTTATTTTAGTTATATTTGAAATTAAATCATTACCGCAAAAAGATATATTTCCTTTTTCTATTTTACCGTTATCTATGGAAATAAGTCCCATTAAACCAAGGGCCAGTGTGCTTTTACCGGAACCTGATTGTCCGACTATGGCATAAGTTTTTCCCTCTTCAATATCAAGATTCACATTTTTCAAAACTTGTTGATATTTCGAATTTACATAATAACCTGCATATAGATTTTTAACAGATAAAATTATTTTATTCAAATTTTTTCCTTCTATTATTAAATATTTTTAAAATTTTTATTTACAAGCATGATTAAAGCCGTCTTGGAAATAAGAAATTTTAAAAAAACTAACAACAACTTATTTAACATTTTCTTCCTTAGGATCAAAAATATCTCTTATAGCTTCACCTACCAAATTAAATGCCAACACCGTTACAAGTATCGCAATACCGGGAAAGAGAGAAAGCCACCAAGCCATATAAATATAATCTTTACCGGATGTAAGAATCTGTCCCCACGACGGCATCGGAGGTTGAACGCCAAGCCCCAAAAACGAAAGTGCGGATTCGGTAAGTATCGCTCCGCCTATCGCAAGTGACGAATATACCATTAACGGTGAAATAATGTTCGGCAATATATGAACGAAAAATATTTTTATGTTGCTTATTGCCATCATTTTAGAAACCAAAATAAATTCCCTTTCTTTTAACGATAACACTTCAGCCCTTACAAGCCTTGCAAGTCCCGGCCAGGAAGTGACACCGATAACTATCATAACATTGTAAATGTTAGGTTCTATAAAAGCGATTACAAGTATAATAAGGAAAAACGTAGGAAAACATAAAACTATATCGGTAAATCTCATTATTATATAATCTATTTTGCCGCCGTAATATCCTGAAACTATTCCTAAAAAAGTTCCTATAACAAGAATTATAAATACCGAAATAAAACCTACTGCTAGTGAAATTCTTGCACCGAAAATCATTCTTGTAAAAACATCCCTGCCTAAATCGTCCGTTCCGAAAAAATGAGTTAATGACGGAGCCTGTAATCTTTCGAACACATTTTGTTCCGACGGAGTATACGGAGAAATAACGGGAGCAAATAAAGCAACAACTATTAACAAAGTTATTACTGTTAACCCCGTTAAAGCAAACTTGTTTTTTAATAATTTAATCAAAACTGTTTTCATTTTTATTATTCGTTAATTACTAATTGTCGTCTACTTGTACTTAATTCTCGGATCGGCATAAGTGTATAAAACATCCGCAATAATATTTCCGAGCAATGTAAGTATTGCCGTTAATGTTGCTATCCCCATAACTATCGGATAATCTCTTGCCATTACGGCTTCGTATCCCAATCTGCCTATACCGGGATAAGAAAATATCGTTTCAAAAATAAAACTTCCGCCGATAAGTCCCGGAATAGAAAGTCCTATTATCGTTATCATCGGTAAAAGTGTATTTTTTAATGCATGTTTAAATATTACTTGTTTTTCGGTTAGTCCTTTAGCATAAGCGGTTTTAATATAATCTTGCTTTAATACTTCGAGCATTCCCGACCTTGTATATCTTGAAAGTGTTGCAAGAGAAACAATGACGGAAACTGCCACCGGCAATATTAAATGTTTGGAGATATCAAAAACTTTTTCAAAAATATTCATCGTATCAAAATCAAAAGATACCAATCCCGATATCGGCAGCCACCCTAACTGAACCCCAAACAAAATCATAAACATTAATGCTAACCAAAACGACGGCACGGAATAAGATATGAACAGCAGAATAGTTATCGATTTATCCGCAAAAGAATCCTTTTTTATGGCACAATATATTCCTAAAGGTATAGAAAGAAGGCAAATAAAAAACAGCGACAAAACATTAAGTAAAATCGTTGCAGGTAATCTTTCGAAAATTTTATCTCTGGCAGGTCTTGAATCTTTAAAAGAATTACCGAAATCAAAAACTACCAATCTTTTAAGCCAATCTACATACTGAACATAAAAAGGTTTGTCTAACCCGTACAATTGCTGTAATCTTTCTTTAGCTTCGGCAGTAACCTTCATATTCATATCGGTTATCGAATCGGTAGGTTTGCCTGGAGTAATATGCATAATAAAGAAAGTTATTATGGTTATTCCTATAAGTATCGGTATTGATGATATTATTCTTTTAATAAAGTAGTACATATATGCTTGATATTATAAATAATTATTACCAAAATTTAAAATAAAAAAAATAAAGGAGATAATTTTCATTATCTCCTTTATTTATATTTGCTTTTCCGCAATTTCGAATTAGTCTGCAGTAGTAATAGTTATTTCTACTCTTCTGTTTTGAGCTCTTCCTTCTGCTGTATCATTTGAAGCTATAGGCTCATTTTTACCTTTACCGATTACGGCAATATTGTTTCTTACACCGTAATCTTTCTTCAATGATGTTGCAACGGAAGATGCTCTCTTTTCAGATATAACTTGGTTAACTTCATCGCTTCCTACGTTATCGGTATGTCCTTCAACCAAAACTTCCGCATCAGGATAATTTTCCAATTCTGTTGCTACTTGTTTCAAGCTTGTTTTTCCGTTATTGTTCAACTGATCGGTTCCGAATACGAATGTAGGTTTTTCGCCTAATTTAAATGTTTTAATTTTTTTGTTTTTCATTTTTTCCGCTTCTTGTTCGCTTACAACATTTGCTTCATATTTCTGTATTCTGTTCTGTAATTCTTTTTCTCTTTCTTTAGCATCATTCAATTCTTTATCTTTTTCATCTATCTCTTTTTTCAATGCTTCTTCTTCGGTTATCTTATCGTTCAACATTGCAGTTATCTTTTCTACATCTTCATCGGTAACTTTTTTATTGTTTATGCATCCGAATTTGTACATCAATCCGACATTTGCATAGTAGTTAGTTGCAACATTTGCAAAGTTTCCTAATCCGTTTGCAAATATGTTCCAGTTTTCGGATAAATCATAATCTACTCCGATTCCGCCGGTTATTGTTGTTTGTGCATTTTCAGCACTCCATATCTTCATCTTTGTTTCATCTTTGAAATCCAACAATGATGATTCTATTTCATTTTGTTTGTCGGTCAACAACTGTCTTGCTCCGGCTTTTGCATACCAACCGAATTTTTTTACTCTACCGTTTAATTCAAGTCCTGCTCTTGCTTCTGCTGTCATTGCGCTGTAATCTTCTATCTTCAAGTTCAATGAATCAGCATTCTTTTCTTCGTAACCTTCATTGTTAATATAGCTGCCGACTGCTCCGATAAACGGTTTCAAGTATATTTTATGTTTAGACTGACTGTCTTTCTTATTCAAGCTTATCTTGTATCCTACTTCCAAGTCTAATGCTGCACTGTAACCGTTATGTTCGCTGTTTGCCGTTCTGTCCATAAATGCGATTGTTCTGTCTATTGAGTATTGTTCATATCCGCCCAATAACAATCCTTTCAACAACCATTTATCTGTTTCATATCCGCCGTAGAAACCTAAGTTAATATCATTCATTCTGGCTTTATCGTTTGTTTGTTTCAATTCGCTTGTTCCGTAACCTGCCGTAACACCCAATGTTAAGTTCTTTGCGGATATCATATCGTATCCTACCAAGAATCCGTTAACCGAAGTTTCGTGTTTAGGTGAATTTTTGTCATTGTCTACACTGTAGTTGTTGTAATAATATTCTCCCCAAACTTTGCTGTGAGCTTTTTTGCAAGGTAATATATCTTGTGTTCTTTCTTTTACCTTATCATAAACATGTTCGGCTTTTGTATTGAAGAATGTTAAGTTAGTTGCATTTGAATGTATTACACCGCCGATATCATTCAATGCTGCTTTCAAACCATCTATATCGTATGTAGATTCATAATAGTATAATTGTTCCATTGCATCCAACGGATTTGTTATATCTCCTCCGTTTCCTGTCGATATAGCATCTATAGCATTTGCAACTTCCTGTTCGTTATGGCTTCTGTCAAATTCCGTTGCTTCGGAATATTCACTTTGTTTTCTTTGTAACTCTATCTTCAATGCATTACCTTCCGTGTATACTCTTGTCGATATTCTTGTTTCGTATCCTTCTCTTAAATCTCTTGCATCATTATCGTTAAATGTTACATTTGCTTCATCGTATTCAAATCCGTCTGCCAATGAACTTGCATTTATTAAATCTATTGTTTCGGCAACATAATATTTACCTTCCAAGTTATTCAATGTTATTTTTGCATTCGGATCGATTGTCGTTGTTCCGGACACTTGTGTATTATCATTGTAGTGACCTTCTGTATCCATATCGAATTGTCCGAATTCCACATCATATTCTCCGTCATTTTCAAATATCAAGTTACCGTTTACTTTAAATGTCGTTGTTGAATTTCCGGGTGCGAATGTTGCTCCGGTTCCGATTATTAAATCTCCTGCAGTTATATCTCCGTATCCTTGCAACGATGCATTTTCCACTCTCATTTCGTTTGTAACTTCAAATGTGTTTCCGCTTCCGCCCATTTCACTGTCATTATTTATTATAAATGTTCCTGCCGTTATATTTGCATCTAATGCTTTGAAGTTTTCCGTTACAGTCATTGTTGCTTCGCCGGTCTTGCTGAACGATCCCATATCGGCAATTTCGTTCAATGTAACTTCACCTTCCGCATCGTAGAACTCAACTGCTGAATCTTCCGCTCCGCTTCCGGTTACTTTTCCGTTAATATTTTTCGTTGTTCCTATTACCGTTCCGCTGCTTATTATGGTATCTCCGGCATATCCGTTTGTTTCCATCTGTAAATCTAATACACCTTCTCCCGTCTTTACCAAATCTTTGTTGCCGTATATTGTGCCGGTCAAGGTTGTTGTGCTTCCTGCTACTTCTATATTTACATCATTGTGATCTGTTCCCATTATCTCGTTTGCTAACTCTACTTCACCGTCACTGTTTATTATCAATTTTCCGCCGTCCATATAAACCGTATTTTCACTTATTCCGTTTGCTGCCGTTATTTCTATTGCTCCACCTGTTATTGTCGTTGTTCCGGTATATGCATTATCTCCGCTCAATGTTACTGTTCCTTCACCTTCTTTTACTATCTTTCCCGCACCGGTTATTGCTGCAGCTATTTCTGCCTCACTGTCATCTTTCAAGTTCAATACTGTTTCTTCACCTGTTATTGTTATACTGTCACTTATATTCAAATCTGCCGCATCTGTTATTAATGTTGAACCGTCTGCTACGGTTATTGCTTCTGCCGTTATTGAACTTGTTCTTACATTTTCAAAGTCGCCACCGGTTATATTTATCTCTTTCTGTTCAATGTTTGCTTGGTTAACTAAATCGTTTTCTACTACCAATATTCCTTCACCGTCTTCTGCCATTGTTATTTCGTTGTTATTTGTTCCGCCTATAAATGTCAATGTTCCGTTATTTTCTATTCCTTCCGTTGTCGTTATATCATCTGCTATTGTCTTAAATCCGCTACCGTTCGTTATAGCAATCGCATTTTGGCTTATTGCCGTTCCGGTCGAATTTTCTATCGTTCCGTCTATCGTTAATTTTCCTGTTCCATCTATTACATTCTTGTTTGTTCCTTCTCCTGTGTATATGAACAAACCTTCGTTTGTTATTCCGTCTGAAATGGTTAAGTTTGCAATATCCGTTTCAAATCCGGAATCTGAATCTTCTATCTTTAACGTTTTTTGTGATATTGTTCCGCCATCATTTGTATAAACTGTAGAGGATATTACTAAATCTCCTTTACCGATTATATTGTTTGAACTGGAAATTTCATCTGCTCCACCGCCATCTTCTGCAGGTTTCAATACATTTATCTTTAATGTTCCGTCATTGGTTATTTGCTCACTTGCAACTACTTGACTGTGAGTTATCAATGTTGCACCGGAACTTATAGTTATATTTGATGCGGTGATTGTTGCCATTTCATCGCCTTCACCAACATTATGTTCAACCGTTCCGCTCAATATATCTATATTTGTTTGGGTTATGTTCTGATCGTTCTCTAAATCACCGTCTATAGTCAAGTTTCCGGTTCCGGTAATTGTACTTGTATTTACCATATTGCTGCCAACAAATACTAAGTCGCCTGCATTTGCTATTCCGTTATCGGTTGTTAAGTCACTTGCATTTGCTTGTAAACTTGCACCGTCATTAATAGTTATTGATCCTTGATCTATTGTTGTTTCTTCTTCATTTATAACATTTCCGGATATTATTACGTTTCCGTTTCCAGGTACAGCACCATCGCCGCGGCCTATAATATTTTTGTTTGTTCCGCCGGTAATTTCCAAATCTCCGTTATTTTGTATTCCTTTAATATCTCCGTCAGTTGCCGTTTCTATATCATCTGCATTCATTACAAACTTAGCATCTTCTTTAACTTCTATAAATTGTTGTGATACTTTTGTTCCTGTTGAATTTGCAACTTCTCCGGAAATAAACAATATTCCGGTTTCTCCCTCTATTACATTTTTGTTTGTTCCGCCGGTAAATGTTATTTCACCTGCATTTGCTATTTTACCGTCGGTTGTTGTAATAATATTATCTGCGTTTGCCGTTAATGTTGCATCCGCATTAACTGTTATTGTTGATGCTTTTATGCTTGCTGAATCATTTATGGTTATTTCTGCCTGTTCGGAGATATTTATATTTTCTTGAGATATATTGCTTGCAACATCAATTTTGTTCGATAATGTTGTATCTCCTATACCTTTTATTTCACTATTTAATTCTGCAGCTTCATCTTCTCCGCCAACCAAAATTAATTCACCGTTATTCATAATTAATGTAACTTCGGTATTTGCAACACTTGCCGTTAAACTGCTACCTTCAACATCACTTATTTCTACTCTGGCTTGCTGTAATGTTGCTTCACCCATATCTATACCAACACCTTTAATGGTTGTTGTTCCTTCTCCTGAAATACCTTTATTAAATGTTGTGGCATTTCCTATTAATACAAGTTCACCGTTGTTTGCAACATCAATTGAAGCTTCATTTTGAGGATCTAAATCTTCACTGTCAAATTCTGCAAAAGTTACTCCGTTAAGTGTTGTTGTTCCGTTATTTGTTATTACTGCATCACCTGTATTATTTTTGAATGTAACACCTTTTACTCTGAGCTCACCGTCTTCATTGTCTACGGTTATTGCATTGTCGAATCCCGAGAATTCTGCCAATTCTTGTACCGTTAACATTTTTGACCTTGTTTCAAGTCCTTTTACGTTAGTGGTACTTGTTAAAATGTTGTTGTTACCGTTTATTGTTAAATCTTCTTTTAAATAGTTAACATCTTCACCATTATCATCTCCCAACCATTTTGTTACCTGATCCGTAACACCTTCCCCTACTATACTGTAAGATGCAGCTCCATCAAATACTGCATTAGGTAATCCGCCGTAACCTAAAGTTTTTATCTTTAACCAAGTGGAATCTTCTCTGTTGTCTACCGTAATTTCATATTCGTTATTCTGTGTAGCAAATATTGCACCTTCCGGTATTTCGGCTTTTATATTTCCTTCCGATATTTGAATGTCCGGTGTTTCATATGCATCATCGGACAACAATTTTATGTTCTTTATTACGGCTTTTCCGTTTGATTCTACATTAGTTAACTTATCTCCTGAAGCAGCAGATAAATCCAAATCTAAATTCCAATTCCATGTTATACCATCTTCTATGGTTACACCATCAACTAGAATATCGTCTGTTTTTTCGTTTTGGGTATCTAATGTTGCACCGTTTTTAATATTTAATACTGATGTTTTTAAGCTTGATTCTTCTTGTAAAATAAGTGTGGCATCTTCTTTTATATTTATTTCGTTTTGGCTTATGAAGTTTTCTGCTGATACGGTAACTACATCATTAATATTTACTACAGAACCTCCGGATGCCGCTCCGCTTACATTATAAGAAATGGTTCCGCCCATAACATCGTATACACCTGTTTCGGTGTTAGATACTAATGCTTTAACTCCGCTTGCATTGGATATTAATGTTCCGGAATTTGTTATTTCGGTTGCTTCTATCGTTCCGCCCTCGTAAGTTCCATCTTCCGTTTCTTCACCATAATTTTCTATTATTCCGTCTTCTTCATTAACTATATTGGTTGCCGTAATAGAACCCGAACTTGCAATCGTGCCGCCATTGGTTAATGTATCGCTTACAGATATTGTTCCTGTGCTGTTTATTGTACCGCCATAATAGTTGTAAACTATTTCAGCATCTATTGCAGCATCTTCTGCGTTTTCTATTAAACCGTTACTGATTATTTCTTTTGCAGTTATTGTTCCGGATGAATTTGTTATTGTGGCAACATTAGCATTAGCTAATGTTCTATATGCCGTAATAGAACCTGAACTTACTATCGTTCCGTTATTAACTAAACTTGTAGATACTATTACTCCGTATTCTCCATTGTATAAACTTGCGCCTTCATTGTTGTTGAAAATATTTGCACCTATTGTTCCTTGTTTTTCACCGGTACCATCATTTTTTACTTGTCCGTCATTTACCAAATACAATGCTTCAACAACTCCTGCATTTTCCAAGATAGCACTTTCTTGTACCGTTACGGAACTTTTTGCTATTACCGTTGCATCATTGTTTGTAAACTCTACATTCTCTTTTATTGTTATATCGTTCTGTTCTATATTTGCATTGTTTGCTAATTTAGATTCAATACTTAAGTTTCCGTAAGTTGTATTTTCTTCTTCATCTGTTAAACCTGTTATTTCATTATTGTTTGTCATATCGTCGGTTCCGATAAACACCAACTCACCTGCATTTGCTATTGTACTATCCGTAATGTCACTTGCATTTGCCGTAAATGTGCTCGTTTGTAAAACTTCTATATTTTGTTTTGAAATTCCAATTGCTTCATCATTTTTAACATTACCGTTTATTCTTAATGTACCTTCGTTGGAAGCTGTTATTGCATTTTTGTTTAATACATAATCAACGTCTCCGCCGTAAAATTCTACTATTCCGTCATTGGTTACAGAAGCTGTTAAATCTACCAAATTCTCGGGATTTACTGATAACAAGCCGTCTGCTTCAACTGTTATTGAAGAATTTGTAATCGAACCGTCTGCTACATCGTTTCCAACCATATTATTCATTATCAAACTTCCGCTTGATACTGTTATTGTTTGATAAGATATCGTTGTTGAAGAATTTACTACTGCAGCATTTTCTGCATCACCGATATTTAATATGTTTTCATCTATTGCCTGATTTTCGCTTGTTATTCCATTTTCAACTACAAAACCGCTTGAAACAATATTTAATGTTCCGCCGTTATTTATTATTTGTCCCGATACTGATGAATTCTCTTCAAAATATGCTACCGCATCGGTATTGTTTACAAAATCGCCTTCTTGTCTTACATCTTTCAAGTGAAGGCTGTCACCTTTCATATAGTTATATATGTCTGCTTCTATTGTTGTTTGAATTGCTGCACGAGTATTTGTGCTGCCGTCAAGTCTTAATGTTTTATCTCCATAGAATTCCAATCTGTCCTGCTGTATTGTTGCACCGAATATACCTATTGTTGTTTCATCTTGTGCATCAGCCGTTACTGTTATTGAAGATACACCCACACCTGTTAAACTGTCTAAACCGTAACCTGCTGCTTCAGACAAGTTCAAAACCAATTTTCCGTCATTTTGTAGTTTTGAGCCTGTAATGTAATTTGTTTCTATTGTGTTATCTTCCAAGTTTATATATGTTATCTTATTTCCTATAGTAATTGTAGATTGTTTTATATCTTGTCTTGAGGTTGCTGCCGCTTCTCCGGATACTCCATCACTTATTTCAAAAACCAAGACACCGTCTTTATCTTCATCGCTTACAATATTTAAATCAAAATATCTATCAGAATCGAGCACAAGCGTTATTGTTCCGTTATTTGTAATTGTACCTGCTGTTGTCGTAGGTGTTTCTCCGGAATTATCCGTACTTTGTATTTTTAAGTTTTGTATTTCTGCCGTTAAAGAAGAATCTTCGTCTACGATTAATTTGGATTGTTCTATTGAATTGCTGCCCATATTTACATTTGCACCTAAATTAATAGTTGTTGCACCTGTTCCTGTTATATTACTTGAAAATCTTTCTACTGTTCCGGTAGAAAGAGTTAATGATCCGTTGTTTTTTATTTCCGGATTTGTATCTTGTGCTGTAATACTAATACTTGAAACATTTATTGCAAAAGAAGAACCCTCACCTATTTCCAAATAAGATTGTTCTAATACTGCTTCTTCACCAAGTACTAATGTTCCGCCGTTGATTACAGTTCTTCCTGTTCCTGTTACACCGCCGTCCATCGTTGTTGTTCCGTTTAAGAAAGAAAGTTCCCCGTCGTTATAAACATCATTTGCTACTTCACTTGCCGTATTACCGCTGAATTCGGAATTGTTTATTGTCATTGTTCCCGTATTATATATTGCTCCGCCTTTACCGCTTGCACTGTTTGCCGTAAATTTGGAATTTTCTATCAACAATTTTCCATTGGTATTACTTATTACCGAACCATCTCCGGTTTTAGTAAACTTTTCGAATGTTGTATCAACTACGGTTGCAGATTGTCCTTCACCTATTTCAAAACCGGAAGCAGAACCTGCACCGGATACAGCTTTATTATCACCTTTAATAGTTAATTCCGCTGCACCTTGTGTACCTAATGTTGTATCTGTTGTTTCAGCCTCAATATTACTTTCAAGTCCTATAACTTGCGATGTTACCGCTCCATCAGAGATTAAAGCACCTAATTCCGCAAAAGTTGTCGGTGCTGCAGCATAACTCAAAGGAGTAAATGCCAATGTTGCAGTAAGCAACACAGCAAAAAACTTACTTGACTTCTTAACAAACTTGTTAAACATCTTTTTCTCCTAAACTAAAATTTTTTTATTTTTTTACTTATTTTAAAAACAAAAAAATCCGTTACATAAAATTAAATTTGGACTTTTATGTATTTATTTTTCAAGATTATACAAAAATTTTTTTTATTTTTTAAAGAGCCCTACAAAATTAAAATCTTTTAAAAACATCTGTTTTAAGTGACGATACCTTATCCAAGAAGATAAAACCGTCTAAATGATCTATTTCATGTTGAATTGTTATTGACTCAAAACCGTGAGTTTTTAATAATTGTTTTTTACCTTCTATATCCAAATACTCAACTTCTATTTTATTTTTTCTTACAACATTTCCGGTAAAATCCGGAACACTTAAACAACCTTCTCTCGATTTTAACTTTCCCGAACTGTAAGTTATTTTAGGATTTATCATTATTAAAAAACCGTTATTATGATGCGGTTTCGGATTTAAAGAAATATCTACCAATACTATTCTTAATAATACTCCTACTTGAACCGCAGCAATACCGACACAATGACTGGAAGAAAGCATGGTTTCTCTCATATTACCTATGAGAGTTTTTATTTTGTAATCTATTTTTTCTACCGGTAAACTAACTTGTTTTAGTATCGGATTTGGAATTGTTACTATATCTAATATCGGCACTTTTATTTCCTGTTTTATAAGCTTAATGCTTACAGTTTAAGACAACTACTTTTAACAACGAGATCCCGCATCAAGTGCGGGATGACATTTTTTTCTATTCTTCTAAATTTTCTGTGAATCCGCTTGATTTACAAAAATTTCAACATTAAGTTCTTGTGCCAAATGTTTTAAATGATGTTTAAAATCGTCCATCTTAACCGTTTTGGGAATATTTACTTCCAACAACATTATGTACACTTTATCTTTTTTACCCGAAATTTTTGTTTGAACATCGGTTATATTTATCTTTTTGTCGGCTAAGAATTTACTTACATTATAAACGATACCTACTCTGTCCGAACCGTAAACGGCAATAATGTAGTCACCGAAATTCTTTTTATTTGTTTTAGGTTTATCCACTTCCGTTACCGAATAAGATAATCCCAACTTTTTCATGGAAGAATTTAAACTTCTTTTTATTTTGGAAACATCCGAATTTTTAGGACAAGCGAGCAACAATATAACCGCAAACTGCCCCGATAACAATGTCATTGTGGAATCTTCAATGTTGCAACCTAACTTAAAAAGAATTTCCGATATTGAACTTACAATACCTGTTCTGTCTTTTCCTATTGCCGACAAAGATAACATTTTCATTATTTTAATATTTCCCCTATATTTTCTATAACAGATTTTAAATTATCTGTTTTTTTACCGCCGCCTTGTGCAAAGTCCGGTTTTCCGCCGCCCGAACCATCGATCTTTGAAGCAAATTGTTTTGCTATTTTTCCCGCAGCATAACCTTGTTTAACTATATCTTGGCTTACGGATATAACAAAAGATATTTTGTCTTGAAGTTTCGATGCTATAACTATAATTGCCGATGCTTTTTTTTCTTTAACTTTATCTACCATCTCTCTTAAAGTTTTAACATCAACACCTTCAACAGCAAATGCAATTACATTAATACCGTTTATATCTTTCGCGGATTTTATATATTCGTCTATCTCGCCCGCAATAACTTTACTTTTTAAAGAAGATATTTCGGTTTCAAGATTTTTGTTATCTTGCAACATTTTTTCAATTGCCGGAACAACCATAACTTTTGAAGTTTTTAATAATGCTGCAATTTCGTCTATCTTGTTTTCCAAACCGTCAACATATTTCTCGCATGCACTGCCGCAAACAGCTTCTATTCTTCTTATTCCGCTGCCTACCGAACTTTCGGAAACGATTTTAAACATTCCGATATCGCCGGTTTTTTGAACATGTGTTCCGCCGCAAAGTTCCATTGAATAATATTTGTCGTCGGTTTCTATAACTTTAACTGTTCTTACAACATCACCGTACTTTTCACCAAACAAAGCCATAGCACCTTCTTTTCTTGCTTGTTCTATAGGCATTTCGGTAATAGATACGGGATAATTCTGTCTTATGGCTTTATTTACATCTTTTTCTATTTTTTTAAGTTCTTCTTTTGTTACCGCTTTAAAGTGGTTAAAGTCAAACCTTAAATTGTCCGGACAAACCAAAGAACCCGCCTGAGCAACATGGTTACCTAAAACGGATCTCAACACTTTTTGTAACAAATGTGTTGCGGTATGATGTCTTGCGGTTTGATTTCTTTTATCGGTATTTATCGATGCAGTTAGAACATCACCTGCTTTTACTTTCCCTTTTTCAACTACAACTTTATGAACAAAAAGTTTTCCGATAGGTTTTGTTACGTCGGTAACTTCTATATTTACAGACTCGTTAAACATTATTCCGGTATCTGCAACTTGTCCTCCGGATTCGGCATAAAAAGGAGAATTAGATAAAATCATTTCGCCTTTCTCACCTTTAGATAACGATTCAACTTTTTTACCGTCTTTTACGAGTGCAATAACTTTTACGGAAGAACTGTTTTGTGTGTATCCTTCGAAAGTTGTATCTCCACACTCTTTATGTAATACCGAATAAAATGTTATATCTTGTTCTCCTGAACCGCTCCATGCTCCTCTGGATTTTTCCTGAGCAAGTTTCTTTTCCTGCTCAAAACCTTTTTCGTCTATTGTTAAACCCTGTTCAAGTGCAATTTCTTTTGTAAGTTCGTGAGGAAATCCGTAAGTATCGTAAAGTTTAAATACATCTTCACCTTTCAACACAGAAACATTTTTCGCTTTATATTGTGATATAAGATTATTCAATAAATCCGTTCCGGTATTTAATGTTTCAAGGAATTTTTCCTCTTCAACTTTCGCCATAGACTTTATGTTATCAAGTCTTGCGGTAAGTTCCGGATATGCGGGTTTCATAACATCATGAACAACATCTACGAGTTTGTACAAGAAAGGTTCGTTCATACCGAAAACTTTTCCTTGTCTAACGGCTCTTCTTAAAATTCTTCTTAAAACATAACCTCTGCCTTCATTTGAAGGATGAATACCGTCGGAAATTAAGAATGTTATTGCTCTTGCATGGTCTGCAATCATTCTTAATTTAGGTATATTATCGTTAAACGAAACTTTCAATAATTCCGATGCTGCATTCATCATAGGTAAAAACAAATCAGTATCAAAAACATTATTTTTACCGTTAGCCGCAGCAACTATTCTTTCAAGTCCCATACCGGTATCTATATTTTTTCTTCCCAACGGTTTTAACGAACCGTCTTCTTGTCTGTCGAACTGTGTGAAAACAAGATTCCATATTTCAAGATATCTGTTACAATCGCACCACGGACCGCATGTAGGTTTATGACAACCCATATCTTCGCCCAAATCTATCAATATTTCCGAGCACGGACCGCAAGGGCCTGTAGGTCCCATTGTCCAAAAGTTTGTTTCGTCGCCCATCTTTATAATTCTTGATTCGGGAACAAATTTTTTCCACATTTGTCCGGCTTCATCGTCGTCTTTATAAATTGTTGCATAAAGTTTTTCTTTGGGCAACTGCATATAGTTGGTAAGAAAATCCCATGCCCATGCAATAGCTTCTTCTTTAAAATAATCACCGAAAGAAAAGTTACCTAACATTTCAAAAAATGTTAAGTGTCTGTTAGTTACTCCCACTTGATCTATATCTGAAGTTCTAAAACATTTTTGCGAGGATGTTGCTCTTGTAAAAGTATCCTTACTTTGACCTAAAAAATGTTTCTTAAATTGAACCATTCCCGCGGAAGTAAACAATAATGTTTTATCTCCCGAAGGTACTAATGAATCCGACGGTACAACTTTGCAACCTTTTTCACTAAAAAAGTCCAAAAAAGTTTTCCTGATATACGCTGATTGTTTATTCATAATAGATAATTTTAGCAAACTAAAAAGGTATTGTAAACGGCAAGAAGGCAGAGGATTTGGAGGATTTGGAAAGGCAATGTACAATGTATAATATAAATTTCGGAGTGTCTATGGCACAAATTTTTATAGATTCTGAATCAAGTTCAGAATGACAACGACAAACGACGAGATCCCGCATCAAGTGCGGGATGACAGACTTAACGACAATGTATAATGTATAATTTACAATTTACAATGTATAATTAACTACAAACTACCAACTACAAACGACAAACTACTAACGACGGGATTCCGCATCAAGTGCTGGATGACAACCTAATTTCCTATTTTTCTGTCATTAAACTTTTCAACCTTTCACCAACGAATTGTAAAACAATTCGTGTTCACCCGTTCATCTGTCGTTATCAGTATTTCATCAATTGAATAAGATAGTAAAATATCGGAGCACAGAATAAATAAGAATCGAATCTGTCGAGCATTCCCCCGTGCCCCGGAAGAATGTTACCGGAATCTTTTATGTTGCAATCTCTCTTGAACAAAGATTCGGCAAGATCCGAAAATTGACCTACAAAAGAAATAACAAGAGCAAATATTATTGCTTCGTTATTTGTTATTATATTCTGCATAAAGAAATGTCTGTATACCAAAGAAACAAGCACTGCCGTAACAACACCTGCAATTGCTCCTTCTATTGTTTTTTTTGGACTTATAAGTGAAGCAAGTTTATGTTTACCGAACTTTTTACCGATAAAATATGCTCCCGTATCCAACATCCAAATATTAACAAACAAAAATATAATGTAATGAATACCGTATTTAGGAATATCTCTTATTAAAACCATATGAAAAAGTGCCCAGGTAATAAAAAATGTTCCCAAAGCCGTAACCGCCAAAGAAGCAGAAACATTTTCTATCGATTTTCTGAACATCGCAAAAAAGAATATTAAAAACACGGATACTATAACCGTTTCCTGAACATAAGTTCCCGTGCATAAAGCAAGATAAAAAACGATTGCCGCCAAAGTTCCGAAAAATCTCAAAGGATTATACTTTTTGCAAATCGAAAAGAATTCCATAACGGAAAAAAGTATAACTGCAAAAAACATAATATAAAATGCAAGTCCGCCGTAATATATACATGCAATAACTACAGGTATTCCTACTAATGCGGTCAATATTCTTGGTATCAACATTTTTTTATCCTTTTATTTAGCTTATAGCTTACAGCTTATTAAAAAATTGCAGAGCAATTTTCAGCTTACAGTTTAACTGCGAGATCCCGTATCAAGTACGGGATGACAAACTAAAAAAATTTTCTTTCTTAAATTACTAATTACTAATTGCTAATTACTAATTGTCGTTCTAAATTTTCCCGAATCTTCTGTCCCTTTTTTGGTAGTCGATAATTGCTTTACAAAATTCATCTTCGTTAAAATCAGGCCACAAAACATCGGTTACATAAATTTCGGTATAAGCAATTTGCCACAACAAAAAATTCGAAATTCTCATTTCACCGGAAGTTCTTATCAACAAATCGGGATCCGGCAACCCTTTCGTATACAAACAATCTGAAAAATCTTGCTCGGTAGGATTTGTTATTCCTTTACTCATCAAATCCCTGCAAGCCATTAAAATTTCTTGTCTGGAACCATAATTTAATGCAAGGTTCAAAACAAGACTTTTCATATCTTTTGTTTTATCTACAGCTTCTTTAAGTTCCGCCTGAATATCTTCCGACATTCTTGAAATATCACCGCTTACTCTAAACGAAATTTGGTTTTCAATCATATTCTCCAATTCGCTTTTCAAATATGTTTTCAACAATGTCATTATTCCGGATACTTCGTCTTTCGGTCTTTGCCAATTCTCCGTAGAAAAAGCATATAGGGTCAAAACCTGTATATTGAGTTTTCTTACAAACTCAACTATCTTTTTAACAGTCTTGACCCCATTAGTATGACCGATTATTCTGGGCAACATTCTTTTCTTTGCCCATCTTCCGTTACCGTCCATGATTATTGCAACATGTTTCGGTAACTTTGTTAAATCTATTTGTTCTTTCAAAGACACTTTTTTACTACTTTATAAAAATTACTTTTGAGATATTGCGTTTACAGGGCAATTTGCTGCACATGCACCACATTCAACACATGCATCACCAATTGCATACTTGCCGTCATCACCTGCTTTTATTGCTTCTACAGGACAATTTGCTGCACAAGAACCGCAACCTACACAAGTTTCCTTATCTATTGAATAAGCCATTTTACAACCTCCCCTTTTTTATTGATTATATTTTCATTAATTCTTCTTCTTTTTGTTTTACCAATTCTTCTATTTTACCTACATAAGTATCCGTCAATTTTTGAACATCAACTTCATATTTCTTTCTGTCGTCTTCAGTAATTGTTTTTTCTTTTTCCAATTTCTTTATTTCATCAACAATATGTCTTCTTTCATTTCTTATTGCAACTTTATAATCTTCAGACATTTTGTTAACAACTTTAACGATTTCTTTTCTTCTTTCTTCCGTAAGTGCAGGTATTGAAATTCTTACGATTTTACCGTCATTTACAGGTGTAAGTCCCAAATCGGATTTCAATATAGCTTTTTCTATTGCACCGAGCTGAGTTAAATCCCAAGGTCTTATTTCCAATGTTCTTCCGTCGGGAACACTAACTCCGGCAACCTGATTTAAAGCCAATAATGAACCGTAACTTTCAACTTTTATTCCGTCCAAAAGAGCTGCATTTGCTCTGCCAGTTCTAACTGTAGAAAAATCATGTTTTGTTTTTTCTATTGTTTTTTTCATAGCATCTTCGCCGGATGCCAAAAGTTCTTTAGGTAACATTACTCCTCCGTTATTTGGATACTATAGTTCCGATTTTTTGTTTATTCAACACTTTTTTTAAGTTGCCTTTTTTATGGAAATCGAAAACATAAATATCAATATCGTTTTCCATGCACAACAAAAAAGCGGAAATGTCCATTATTTTTAAATTTTTATTTATTGCTTCGCTGTAGGTTATTTTATCATATTTCTTTGCTTTAGGGTCTTTTTTCGGATCTGCGGAATAAACACCGTCAACTTGTGTAGCTTTCAACAAAATGTCGGCTTTTATTTCACAAGCTCTTAATGCAGCCGTGGTATCCGTCGTGAAAAAAGGACTTCCCGTTCCGCCGCCGAATACAACCACATAACCTTCTTTTAAATATTTATCCGCCTTTGCCTGAGAAAATGTTTCGCAGAAATTTGAAACACCGCTTGCGGCAAGTGCAACAGATTTTATACCGTTGGATTTTAAACCTTCGGATATTGCTATCGCATTCATCACGGTAGCAAGCATACCCATTTTATCCGCTGATACTCTGTCTATTTCTTTTCCGGCACCTCTCCAAATATTTCCTGCGCCTACAACAATAGAGAGTTCTACTTTTTTCGATAAAACAGATTTTATTTCATCTACAACTTTTTGAAGACTTTCGGAACAAATGGATTTACCGTTTCCCGATAAAGTTTCTCCTGAAAGTTTAAGTAAAACTCTCTTATTATTTTTCATTTAATTATTCACCTATTTTAAATCTTGCAAAATTTTTAACAACTATATCCTTGCTGACTTTTGCTATAACATTTTTAATAGATTCTTTTTCTTCTCTCATATAAGGTTGTTCCATCAAACATATTTGAGAATAGAATTTGTTCAATTTTCCCAAAACGATTTTATCTATTATGTTAGCAGGTTTTCCTTCTTCCTGAAGTTGTTTAACATAAATTTCTTTTTCTTTTGCAATTTCATCAGCCGTAACCTGATCTCTTGTTATATAAAGAGGACTTACAGCAGCTATTTGCATTGCAATTTCTTTTTCAAGATTTTTGAAAGCATCACTTGCTATAACATCTGCAGGAGCTTCGAAATCAACCAAAACTCCCAAAGAATTGTTCATATGAATATATGAAGCAATTTCACCGGTTGTTGTATATTTTGCCGTTCTTTTTAAAACAATATTTTCACCTATTGTTCCGATAGCTTCTTTTATAACTTCTTGAACTGTTCTTGTATCATCGAATTTTTGATCCAATATATTATCTTGTGAAGATGATTTCATAACGAAAGAAGCCAAACTGTTTGCAAGCTCTTTAAATTTATCTGTTCTTGCAACGAAATCCGTTTCGCAGTTTAATTCAACAAGTACACCTTGTTTTTTATCATCACTGAGTTGAGCAACAACAACACCTTGTTTTGCGGATCTGTCTGCTCTTTTAACAGCAGATGCGATACCTTTTTCTCTTAATATTTTTACTGCTTCTTCTATATTGTTATTTGCTTCTTTAAGAGCATTGTTACAATCTTTTATTCCTGCTCCTGTCATTTCTCTTAATTTTGTTATAAGTTCAATAGCTGACATAATTACTCTCCTTTAACTTCTTCTGCTTTTTCTGCTTCTGCTTCCGCTGCGGCAACTTCTTCTTCTTTTACTTCAGCTTGAGCTTCTGTTGTTCCGTCAGCTTGTTTATTTTCTATTCCTTTACCTTCGAGAATTGCATCTGCAATAACCGAGCAGAAAAGTTTTACGGCTCTTATTGCATCATCGTTTCCCGGTATAGGATGATCTATTAAATCAGGATCACAGTTTGTATCACAAACTGCAACTACGGGAATATTTAATTTTCTTGCTTCTGCTAAAGCTGTAGCTTCTTCAACAGGATCTATAATGAACATAACTTCAGGAAGCTTGTTCATTTGTTTTAAACCTTCAAGAGATTTTTCAAGTTTAATTCTTTCTTTTTCTTTTTGAGATTGTTCTTTTTTTGAGAGAACTTGAAATATTCCGTTTTCTTTCATAGCTTCAAGTTCTTTTAATCTTGCGATAGATTTTTTTAATGTTTCGAAATTTGTAAGAGTTCCACCCAACCATCTTTCACAAACAAAATAAGAACCGCATCTTAAAGCTTCTTCTTTGATAGGTCCTTGAGCTTGTTTTTTTGTTCCTACGAAAAGAACATCTTTTCCTTCTGCAGCATAATCTCTTACAACTTTGTAAACTTTTTTAAGTTCTTTTAAAGTTTTTTGAAGATCAATGATGTGAATTTTGTTTCTGCTTCCAAAAATGAATTTTCCCATTTTTGGGTTCCATCTTCTTGTCTGATGTCCGAAATGAACACCGGATTCCAACAACGACTTCATTGTTACGTTTGCCATTTTACTTCTCTCCTTTAGTTTTTTTTCATCTTTTGAGATGACCTCCACAAGTTTCAGAACTCAAACCCTTTTTACAGGGACTTTTGATTAATCCGCTTGTGTGTGTATTTTAGCCTACTGACTAAATTTTAAAGATTGTACCAAAATTATTATATTTTTTCAATACATTTTATATATGTATCTTTTTGTAAAACATTATTTAAAGTTTTTATTGTTTTATGTTGTGTCGGATGAACAAAATTCGAAGCAACTTCTTTCATCGGTACAAGAACAAAAGCTCTGTTTATTATTTCTTTGTGCGGTATTATAAGATTTTTACTTTTTATCACCTGTTTACCGTAAAATAATATATCAATATCTATAACTCTCGGCCCCCACCGGTAAGTTTTTGTTCTTCCCAACTTTTGTTCCGTTTGCTTTAAAACTTTTAACAATTCCTGCGGATTTAAATTTGTTTTAAATTTTCCGGCAATATTATAAAAGTTTCTTTGTTTGGGGCCCACAGGTTCTGTTTCATATAAAGAAGATATCTTTATTTCTTTTATATTATTCTTATTTAACTCGGCAACAGCTTTTTCTAATTTTTTTTTCCTGTTACCGATATTTGAACCTAATGATAAATATATTGTTGTCATGTTTTATATTATACATTATCTTTAAAATAAAAATCTGCACACAATAATTATTGTATGCAGATTTAATATTCATTTATAAAGATTTATTTACTTGGACCTGTTGTTGATGGTGTATATACTCTTGCTGCAAGTTCGGAATTTAACATATACAACGTTTTTGCATCAACTGCAAACATTTTCATCTTTTTTACCAAATCACCTGCGTTTTTTTCTTCTTCTGTTTGTTCTTTTATGAACCAATCAAGAAATTGCATTGTTTTAAAATCTTTAATTTCAAATGCTGCCGAATAAATGTTGTTAATTAAAGATGTAACATATTGTTCATGTTCAAAACCTGCTTCTAAAGGCTCTTTTGTATTTTTAAAAGTTTTGTTTGGCTTTTCTATCGTATCTAATTTAACCGATACTCCATTATCCAACAAATATCTTCTCATCATCATTGCATGGTCCATTTCTTCCTGTGCTTGAATAACATACCAATTTGCAAATCCGTCAAGGCCTTCATCTTCATAATAATCGGCAAAAGACAAATATAAATATGCCGAATAAAACTCTTTATTAACTTGTTCGTTAATAAGGTTTGCCACTTTTTTGTTTAACATTGTTTTCCTCCTGTAAATTAATTTTATTTTTAAGTTATTTTATTCTTAAAAATATTAATTGTCAAGAAATAATCTTTGATAATTTTTAATAAAAAATTATATAATTTATGAAAATTTATTTAAGGAGAAAGTAAATGAAAAAGTATGTTGCAGAATTTACCGGAACATTTTTCTTAGTGTTCATCGCTTGCGGAGTTGCAGCAGTATCAGGTTGCAAATTTCCGGAAGCAGGTTACATTGCCACAGCTTTGGCATTCGGTTTAACAATCGTTGCTATGGCTTATTCTATAGGTAATGTTTCGGGTTGTCATGTAAACCCTGCCGTTTCTATCGGAGTATGTGTTGCAGGTAAAATGAGTGTCGGAGAATGTGTAAAGTACATCATTTCACAATTCTTAGGTGCAATTTGCGGTGCAATAGTATTGGGTGTTTGCTTAGGCAGTTTTGCCGCTTTAGGTGCTAACGGTTTCGGCGGAACATTATCCAACGGAGTAACCGTTACGGCTGTTATGGCTATAGTAATGGAAATAATTCTTACCTTTGCTTTCGTTTTGGCTATTCTCGGTGTTACCGACAAAGCATCAAACGGAGCTGTTGCAGGTTTGGTTATAGGTTTAACACTTGTTGTTATTCATTTAATCGGTATTCCTTTCACGGGAACATCTGTAAACCCTGCAAGATCTTTCGGTCCTGCATTGTTCCAAGGCGGAAAAGCTTTAGCACAAGTTTGGGTATTTATAATTGCTCCCGCTATCGGCGGAGCTTTAGCCGGTGTATTTTATAACTTGGTTTTGAAAGAAAAACAAAACTAATTTCTTACAACAAAAAAGACACCTGATGATTTATTTCATCAGGTGTTTTTTTGTTTTGAGCGAAACGGATTTTTCTTTTAAATTCTAACTTCGTATTTGTCTCAATCGAGTACCAATCGCTACCGCTTTCTTTTACGTACACTTCATTTGCCAAATACTTCGTTATAATTTAAAATCTGCAAATCCTTTGAGAGCAAACAACGGCAAAAATCTTTGTCATCCCGCACTTGATGCGGGATCTCGTCGTTATCGCAGTCGACAAATGCTTCATTATAAGTAAAAACTCAGAAACTCTTGAATTGCCAAGAACTACAAATTCTCAACTAGCATTTAATATTTATCCCTCTTAAAAAAGTTGACACACTTACATTTGTTTTATATAATACATTTATATTAAAAAACTAATTTTAATGGAGTATCTTATGAAAAATTTAACCACTACCGAAAATAATATTGAAAATAAAATTTTTGTAATAAGGAATCAACGAGTAATGATAGATTCTGATTTAGCAAAATTATATGGAGTTGAAACAAAGAAACTAAATCAAGCTGTTAAAAGAAACATTAAAAGGTTTCCAGAAGATTTTATGTTTCAATTAACAGACGAAGAACAAAAAGAACTGGTCACAAATTGTGACCACCTTAAAAAATTAAAATATAGTTATCAAAATGCTTACGCTTTCACCGAGCATGGTGTAACAATGTTAGCCAGTGTTCTTAATAGTGAAAGAGCTATTGAAATTAATATACAGATAGTAAGAACTTTTATCAAATTAAGGCAATATGCAATCAGTAAAGATTTGAATAAAAAAGAATTGGATGAATTAAAGCAAGTACTTTTACTTCATATAGAGAATTCTAATAATAGATTTGCAAAACATGATGAAGCAATAAGAAGAATAGTATCTGTGTTAAATAATTTTATAAAACAACCCAAGAAAGCAAGAAGTAAAAAAATTGGATTTGATTTAGCAAAAAAATAAAGATTAAGAATTTCAAGATTTTAAATTATAACGAAGTATTTGACGACTGAAGTGTTGTCATTTCCATTCAGCCTTTGATGCGGGATCCCGTCGTTCTGCCGTTAAAGACCTTAAGATTTTCGGTTAGAATGAAGAAACACAGAATCGATGTGTACTCTTTGCGGTACTCAAGATTCTGTGTTGCAAAATTATAACCAAAATATTAAGGTCGCTATAATAAGGCTTTTATTTTATAAAAGCCTTTGCCCTCAACTGCTTGTGAAAGGTAATCGCAAACCTGTGCGCCTCATCTCTTATCGCCTGTAAAAGTCTCAACCCTAACGAATTTCTCGGTAACATTAATGATTTCGGTTTGCCCACCATAAAAACTTCTTCTTCTTGTTTTGCCAAAGAAATCATAGGTATGTAAATGCCTATTTCATCCAGTGCGGACTGTGCATAGGCAAGTTGAATTTTTCCCCCGTCGATAACAATCAAGTCGGGAAATTGTTCGTTTCTTCTGATAATGCCGGAATATCTTCTGAAAACAGCTTCTTTTATCATTGCAAAATCGTTTATTTGATGAACTGTTTTTATTTTAAATTTTCTGTAACCGGACTTGTTCGGTTTTCCGTTTACAAATTGAACCATCGATGCAACGGGGTTTGTTCCCGAAGTATTTGAAATATCGAAACATTCCATAACGGCAGGAAGTTTATGAAGTTTTAAAACTTGTCTTAATTCTTGTAAAGCATCCGTTTTGGAAACATATTGATTAATATCTTCTATACTTATTTCTCTTATCGCTACTCTTTGACTTATTGATTGTATTGCAAAAAGTCTGTCTCTTATTTCTTTTGCTTTTTCGTATTCTTGTTTATTGCTTAACTCCAACATTTCTTTTTGCCAGGTATCTGCCAACTTTTTTAATTTACCGTTAAAGAAAGTTTCTACTTCTTTCAAATTGTTTTTATAATCTGCGGAAGATATTTTCCCCATGCACGGTCCGAAACATAAGCCGGTATGATAATATAAGCAGGATTTCACTTTATCCAATTTCGGTAATTCTTTCTCGGAAAAATTTATTTTGCACGGTCTTATTTTAAAAATTTTGTTTAACCAAAGTATAAGTTTTTTTATATAAGTAAGTTGCGGGTAAGGTCCGAAATATAATGCCCCGTCTTTTATTACTTTTCTCGTCATAACAAGTCGCGGGAAATCTTCCGCAACGGTCAACTTTATATACGGATAAGTTTTGTCGTCTTTCCACATTGCATTGAAGTAAGGTTGTATTTTTTTTATTAGTTGTCTTTCGACAAGAAAAGCTTCTCTTTCGGATGCGCACAAAATATAGTTTATTGTTTTCATTGCACTTATTATCGAAAAGGCTTTGCTGTCCGTATCGGAATGAAAATAAGATGATATTCTGTTTTTTAAATCTTTAGCTTTACCTATGTATATAATGTTTGCTGCGGAATCTCTCATTATATACACGCCGGGAAGATGCGGAATATTTACGGTATAATCGTTAACTGGTTTTTGCATTTTTCTTTTTATTTATTCCCAACAATATTTGGTCCATCTCTTGAGATTTTAATATTTTTAAGAAAATAATAAAAGAGATTATCGAACAAATTATGGAAATCATCAATGCAACTATCATAGGCAACACTTTTATTTGCATTATTTCGTATGCTATTACACCCATAAGTGTAGATGCTGTCAATGCTTTTATCGAAGATACTAAAATTTTTCTTGCACCTATTTTACCTATTCTTTGTTTAAGTTTATAAAACAACATAAATACATTCATATATGCACAAGCCGAAGTTGCAAGAGCAAGACCTCCCACACCTAACGGTTTCATTAAAGCAACACACAATATCACATGAACAAACATAACCACAAATGCTATCTTAACGGGTGTTTTTGTATCTTGAAACGAAAAAAACGTGTTGGCGAAAATTTTTGTAATAGCAAAAGCGGGAAGTCCCAACACATAATAAAAAAGAGCTTTATTTGTAAGAAGTGATGCAAAAGTATCAAACTTTCCTCTTTCAAACAAAACTTGTATTATCGGTAACCCTATGGCCATAAGCCCAACCGTTGCCGGAAGCAAAGCTATTATGGAAATTCTTATGGAAAAGTTTAATGTTTCTTTTAATTCTTCTATGTTTTTTGTAGCAACAGACTTTGACATCATCGGTAACGAAACGGTTGCCATCGCAAGCCCGAATATTGCAAGAGGAAGTTGCATCAATCTGTTTGAATAATACAAAGCTGTTATCGCACCGTTACCTAAAAACGAAGCACATATCGTATCTACAAAAGTGTTTATTTGGTCTACCGAAATACCGATAATGGAAGGTATCATTAAAAATATTATTTTTTTTATACCCGGATGATTAAAATGAAAATCAAAGTGCAGGTGCCAACCCAAATTTCTTAAAGTAGGATACTGCATAAGGAAATGTCCCAACCCGCCGAAAATAACACTTATCGCAAGACCTTTAATTTGGTTACCGGGCGACAATAACGGTGCTAAAGCCAATATATAAATAATTTCGGCAAAACTTAAATTTGCAGGTGCTATTGCAGGAATAAAAAAAGAATTCAATGTGTTTAACAATGCCAAAAGCATAGCAGCCAAACAAATAAATAAAAGGAACGGAAACATCAATCTTGTAAGTTCTATGGTAAGAGCTAACTTTTCAGGATCGGAAGTAAAACCGTAAGCGATTATTTTTACAAGCAACGGTGAAAAAAACATTCCAAGTATTGTTATAACCAACAATACCAAGAACAATAATGTAAAAACAACATTTATTAACTTTTGTGTTTCCGGTTTTGTTTTTGTGTGAAGATATTCCGAAAATACAGGTATAAATGCTGCCGAAAACGAACCTTCACCCAACATTCTTCTTATAAGGTTAGGAATTCTGAATGCCGCATAAAAAGCATCCGCAAACATTCCGGCACCGAACATATAAGCAACAAGCATATCTCTAATGTATCCGAACACTCTCGATACTGTTGTTCCGGCACTTACACTGCCCGCATATTTGATGATTTTTTTTATTTCAATCATTTTGGCCCGTAAAATAAAAAAAGCCGATACTTTTTAAATATCGGCTTTAAAATTCATTTTAAAATTACTTCTTAAGTGATGCAACTTTTTTAGACAATCTTGCTTTTTGGTTAGCTGCTGCATTTTTATGAATAACATTTTTCTTCTTTGCTTTATCCCATTCCGAGAAAGCTGCTTTAAGAGCTGCTACTGCTGCATCAAAATCTTTAGCTTTTACTGCAGCTTCAACTTTCTTTGATAATGTTCTTATTTTACTTTTCATTGCTGCATTTCTTGCTGTTCTTTTTTCTGCTTTTCTTGCTTCTTTAAGAGCAGATGTGTGTCTTCCTGTTTTTAACTTTGCCATTATATTTCCTCCAAAAATCATTACAAAATTATATTTAAGATGACATATTTTACATTTTTATTTTAGCATCGTCAAGCAGCTGAAAAAGCAGCTTAAAGCTTATAGCTTATAGCTAATAGTTTGCTGTTTGGTATTCAATGTACATTATAAATTGTACATTGCCGTTTACCGGTTTTTCGTTGAGAAAGGTTGGATTTCGTTCTATTAACATTTGCTAATCATCAAATTGTTATTGTATTCAAATTTTGATATTATGTTGAAACTATGAATAAACAACAACAAATATCAACGGCAACAAAGCCCCCGAGAGATACCAATTTAGAATTGTTTAGAATATTTGCAATGCTTGCGATACTTGCACATCATTATGTAGTAAATTCGGGATTAATGGAATATTCGCCTTTAATTCAAAATCAGTTTAGTTTAAAGTCCCTTTTTTATATTTTAATCGGTGCATGGGGCAAAACAGGAATCAATTGTTTTGTTTTCATTACCGGTTATTACATGTGTAAATCATCAATAACATTAAGAAAATTCTTAAAACTTCTGCTTGAAGTTATGTTTTATAAAATTTCAATTTATTTAATATTTTTATTTTCCGGCTATGAATCATTTAATTTGAAAAATTGTTTAACAGCATTTTTCCCCGTTTATCATATCGAAGATAATTTTGTTGGTTGCTATTTAATATTTTTCCTTTTTATTCCTTTTTTGAATATATTGATAAAAAATATGAACGAAAAAACTCATCGAATTTTGTTATACCTGTTATTATTTGTTTTTGTTTTATTGGATTCAATTCCATATTTTGAACTAAGATTTAACTATGTATCATGGTTTTCTGTTATTTATGTAATTGCGTCTTATATTCGTTTATATCCAAAAGATATTTATAAGAGCATAAAATTTTGGTTATTAACATTTATTTCTTCCGGAGCACTTGCAGTAGCAAGTATATTATTTATGGCTTTCGTAGGAGAAAAAGCAGGTTTTTTCCGTCCGCTGTTTTTTGTAGAAGATTGTAATAAAATATTTGCAGTTCCGTTAGGAATAAGTTCTTTTATGTTATTCAAAAATTTGAAAATAAAATATTCTCCATTTATAAATACCGTTGCAGCAACAACTTTCGGTATCCTTTTAATTCATGCAACTATTGATACTATGCGAAATTGGTTATGGAAAGACATTTGCAAAAATGTTTATGTTTTTAATTTAGATTTGTTTTGGCTATATACAATACTAACCATATTGGCAGTATTTATAATTTGTTCAATTATCGACTACCTAAGAATAAAATTCATAGAAACCCCGTTGTTTAATTTCCTGTATAAAAGAAAAATCATTAATTGATGCATGAATGGTTTGTGGTTTATGGTTTATGGTTTATGGTTTATGGTTTATGGTTTGTTGTTTGTGGTTGGTAGTTGGTGGTTGCCAATCTTCTAATCTTCCAATCTTCCGCCGTTTTGCTTGTCATCCCGCACTCGATGCGGGATCTCGTTGTTCTGTCATTCCGTGCTACGACACGGAATCCGGTCTTTTCTGTTTGTCATCCCGCACTCGATGCGGGATCTCTCTGTTTGTCATTCTGAACTTGATTCAGAATCTATAGAAATTAGTCCGCAGAACACTTTAAGTTATAAACTATCAACAAAAAATCGCATTGCGACTTTTATTGGCATACTTACATTTGTTTTATATAATACATTTATATTGAAAAACAATAAGGATATTTATGAGTACTGATAATACAGAGAAAGTTTTTGGAAAAACTATTATTCCTTTTGGTGTATTTGTTGAACAACATGAATTGGATGTTGCAAAAGTTTTAAATAAATTAGGCAAAGATGTAGAATTTATTTTGCCAAGCCGTGTGAAATTTTCAAGAACACCGGATATAAAAATGGATGGTTTACTTTGGGAAATAAAAAGTCCTAAAGGTAGCAGTAGCAGAACGATTGAAAATAATTTAAGAACAGCATTGAAACAATCTAAAAATATTATTATTGATTTAAGAAGAATAAAAATAGATGAGACAAAAGCTATTTCTCAAATAGCAAAACAATTTAAATATTCTAAACTCATAAGGGAAATAATTATTATAAAACAAAACAAAGAAATTCTTGACATTAGTAGATAAAAGTATTAGAATTATTACACGGGCATTGTATGTCGCCACTGCTGGATAGCGGAGGCCACATACAGTGTCTTTCTCTTTAAGAGATTAATTTTTGCAGGACACGGGATGTCGCCACTGCTGAATAGCGGAGGCCGCATCCCGTTTAATTTTTGCCATAATTTGACATCAAAAGGTAAAAAACATGGGCATTATATGTCGCCACTGACGGATGTCGGAGGCCACATACAGTGTCTTTTTTTTGTCTTTTCCCTCTGTCATCCCGCACTTGATGCGGGATCTCTCTTTTCGTCATTCTGAACTTGATTCAGAATCTATAAAAATAATAAAATACCAGCTATTATGAATAACGAAAGAATAATATTTTTAGGAATAATTAACAGCATAGAAGAATTTTATGAACTAACAGGAAAAAATCTTGCTGACTTAGAACTTTCCGAAGAACAAGAAATATACAATGATAAACAAATAATAATAACGGAAGAAGAAATAAAACATTATTTCGGTGAATACAAAGACATAAAAGAGTTAAGAGAAAAAGCCATAAAATATTTTGCGGAAAATATTCAAGGAAAAACTTTTGATATCGGTAAATTCAAAAATATTAGAATATCAAGAAATGCAAGAGATAGATATCAAAAATATAGCTTTGATGAAAGAAAATTATTAATAATTCCAAAACTACTAGAAATACTGAAAACCGCAAAATATAAAATATCTTCAGATCCTTATAAAGCGAGAAAGGATAAAATATCAAAATTTCATTACTTCACAAATAAAATAACATTGAAAAAAGAAATTTATGAGATTTATATAACAATTGGCGAAGATGAGAATGGAAATCTTTTTTACGACTTAGACAAAAACAAAGCCCTTGAAGAGTAAACACTTTTAAGAGTAGTGTCCTCCTCAAGAGCAAGGATAGTATAATACAAATTCATAAAAATTTCAAGATATAACAATAGGTGAAGATATTAAGGGAAATTTATTCTACGATTTAGACGAAAATAAAGAACCCTAAGGAGGAACATCGGTACAAGTGATGTTTCCTTAGGGCACCAGTAGTATAACTTAAAAATCTAAAATAGTCAATGAAATAACTCTCTTTTTCCTCTGTCATTCCGTGCTTGACACGGAATCCGGTCTTTTCTGTTTGTCATCCCGCACTTGATGCGGGATCACTCTGTTCGTCATTCTAAACTTGATTCAGAATCTATCTAATATTCGTCCAAAGGACACCTTAAGCTATAAACTATAAACCAAAAACTATAAACTGTCGTTAATGTCGTTAAACTATAAACCATAAGCAAAAAATCCGCAGGATTTTTTAATAAGCTATAAGCTAAAATTTGCTTTGCAAATTTTCAAGGAGTTTTCTAAAGATTTTGAGGACTAAAGGTTTTTTGTTGAGAAGAGTTGGTATTAGTTTGTTTAGGTTTTCTTGAGTATTGTTACTGTTCTCTCTTTGAACATAATTTACCATTTATTTTTTCAAATATTTTAGATTTTTCTTCATAATAGGCATACAAATCTTCACTATATGAATTCTTATCATAAAACAATAAATGATTTATATTAGCCAACAAATCAACCTTTAAATTATTTAAAAATTTATATTTTTCAATAATTTTTTTTATTTTATCATTACATAATCCATCGTAAAACAGCAAAATTAACTCATACTGAGATAAAGTGGCTCTTAAGATATTCATATAATTAGATTTATCTTCTGAATTCAAAAATTTATTCATATCAATAAAATTCATAATTTCATGAATATACTGAAAATAACTTTCTAATAGTCTAACATCTACATGTTTTTTATAAACATCAAAAATTTTATCAACGGATAATATACTATTTAATGCATTTTTTATAGATCTACTGTGATTAGTAGAATATATTTTCTCTAAAAGTTGTTTACCTTTTTTGTAATCAAAAGTATTTGGTATTCCTTGCTCAATATTATTAATTATATTTTCTAAAAGTGTTAACATATTGAAAAAAGTATTTTCAAATCTTTGTCTTTTTAAAGTATCATTTTGAGTTTTAAATTCTTCCTTTTGTTTTTCGAGTTCTTCCCTTGTTTGTTTTAGTTCTTTTCTTTGCAAAGATAATTCTTCTTTTTGCATACTTGCAGTATAAATAAGCAATAAAAATGCCAATCCTGAAAAGATGGTATTTAATAAAGCACTACTATCTCCTATTATTCCTGCAGGAGAATCTTTACTAAATGCAAAGAATATATTTAAAATTGCAAGTGTAGAAAAAACTATTACCATTATAGAAAAAAGTTTGTTTTTCTTACAAAATTCTTTTAAAAAATTAAATATATCTATATTTTTATTATCTTCTTCTTGCATGTTCACTTCCTTATTATAATTTTAAATATAGTTTTTTTATTGAATCGTAATCGCTTTGACAAATTTTCCCTTATTTTTATCGTATATTATTAACGGCAAATCTACTTTTGGCATTCTAACTCTACCCAACTCCACAGCTAATGATATTGGCATCGCCGGAAATATATTAATTTGAGAATCGTTCCCATGTTTTGCTTTAATTTCATTAAACAAACATCTAATTCTTTTTCTAAAAGCAGCAATCTGTTTGCTATTTCTTATACAATCATTATTCGGTTCTTTTATCGTGACTGTCCAAATAGAAACTTCATCACAAGCTAAATCTTCTTTTATCTCTGAATTACAAATATTACCACTTATAGAAAAATTTATGGCAACTTTTTTATGTATTTTATTAGGTCTTTTTATTATAAAATTAAATTTACTATCAAAATCATCTAAATCACACCAAGTTTTAGGCTCTCTTTTTAACTGAAAAACCTCAACTGTATATTTATCAGACAATAATGTACCTAAATATATAAGCAACGGTTGTGGTGCAATAGCAAACAATGAAATATGTTCACTTAATTTATTTTCAAGTTTATCTTTAAAATTTTCTCTTAATATATTTTTTTGTATTTTCCAATATTCATTTTGCCCTCTATCAACTATCGGATCATTACTTATACCTAATTCTATTGAATTAGAATTTATTGGATTAAGTGCTTTGTTTATTACTGCTCTAAATATTTGTTCATCATTTACACATATTTTTTGCTGTCCAATATTGGCTGTGTATTTAACTATATAACTTTTTTTACATTCTTTATGAAGAAGTAAATTTCTAATATTTTCTTCAGAAAGTTGTTTAATTTTTCTTAATTTTTCAACAGAATGTCCTTCTACATCTGTATCTATTAACTTATGATGATTAAAACACAAAACCATCAAATTACTAATATCATTTTTCAACTTTTTAGATAATTGAATATCTCCTCTAGGTCCATTGGGACTATCTGCAATTATATGTGCAATTTGACCATACTTAGCTTTTTTATTCTTTGTGAGAGGTTCTTCAAATACAAATACATTACATCCTGGATATTGACAAAATCCAGCCGTCTTAGCATACAGCAATTCTTTTTTTGATTGAGATATCGTTGTTTTACTCATAAACAGTATCCTTTTGCAAAATCCTCTTTATTAATATATTTATAAATTTGCATAATTTCTGAAAGTAAATGTTGTCGAGGTATTGAATTTTTTATACTTAATATTATTGAACCATGACACTTTCTTAGCCGTTTTTTAGAACCACAAGCACATAAATGATGTCCTCTATAAACATTTTTCGCTTGCATAAGTAATTTAACAACTAAACATTCAGACTGAATATTAAATAATTCTTTATAGAAATCTATTATACCTTGCATACCATGCCTTAATTCTCCAAATGGCATTTTTCCATATTTTTTATTATATTGATAAGAGTATAAATAAGGAAGAATAAAATTTTCAAAAAAAACTATAAAATTAGGATTTTTTTTAATAGATGAAAATAGCAGATAAGGTGCTGCTAAACAAAAACTTCCATCATTTAATTTATGAAAAGTTTTCGGAATTTTTTCATCAACTTCTCTAACTGATGGTATAGTATTTGGATAATCTTTATTGATATAAATCTCTAAATCGAATATTAATACTAAGTTACCTTTATTATTTATATTTACTTCTCTATTTATTTCCCCATAAATAAAAAAACCACTATCCGTCTCCCTCTTTTTGAATTCATCGTATTTAGAAAGAAATTCTTCAATATTGTCTACCAAAGATATCATTATCCATTACCCCATGGTTTATTTGGTTTTATATTTATATTAATTGAAGAATGAGACGCTGTTGAAATTTTATTCGCAACTTTATTTATGACAGAAAGTCCAAACAAGTTTGACAGAAATTTTTCTTCTGAATTAAAATTAATTTCAGAATCTAATCTAATAAAATCTTGATTTAATTTATCAATCCACGCAAACAAATCTGCTTGAGCATTGTTTAAATTGCATCTATCAGCAAAATTTTCATATTCATTAATAGGATTATTTATTACTATATTACCATTTTCTCTAACTTGTATTAGTTCTTTCATTTTATAAACTATATTTTTAAGAGCAATTAATAAATTTCCATCACCATTATATGCTTTTGCAGCTAAAGTTGTCACTATTATAGATGCAGGCTTTTTATCATCATTATCTTTAAACATTATATCCCTATGCCTTTTTAATAATTTAACTACTTGCCTAAGAGGTGTTTTCATATTATATGTTTGAATGCTTGGAACATTTTCAACTGAAGAATCAATTGAGTATGCATATTTTTTAATATATTCATCTAATATTTTTCTTTGTCTATTCTCAAACCAACTTGCAAATCCTTTTGGATTAGATTCAAACCAATAACCTGGCTTTGTTTTATCGGTTATATTAATCGATTGAAAATAACGTTCTCCGTTTTGAATAGAATTTGTTATTGCGGGTAATACATCTATATGAAAATTTTCCTGTTCCGAATATTCTAAAGTCCAACATCTTTTTCCTTCTTCCTGCAACATATTTTTATATTTTTCATTCTCTTTCAATCTATTTCCTACTATTCTTTTTACATCTTGAGGATACAAATTTTCAATATTATTATTTAAACAACATACCAAATCTATATCATAATCATCTTTATCAGAAATCGGTTTAACAACAGTTCCTAATCTAAAAGAACCTTGAGGATAAATATCTATTCCATATTTTTTTAATGAAGAATTATCACTATTTAACCAATTTGAAACTGCTGTATATTTATCTACGGCTTTTTTATATAATGTATCCGATATATCTATTTCTTCAAGAATTTTAGTTAAAACTTTTGATGTATCTATCATATTTTATATACTCCTTTTTATTTTTTATACTTGCTTTAAAAACAAATTAACATCATAACAATTAGCACTCATCGCTTACCGTTGCTAATTATACTGCAAAAACAAAACATTGTCAAATGTATGTATAAACAGGATCCAAACCGACGATAACAAATAACATTTTCTAACTTATAAAAATCAAATTTTGATATGTGTTATAAATAACGATTTATACCAATAATATTGGTATAAGTGGTAGAGGATTTTTAGTTTCTTTTTCAAAATTCAAGGGAGGTTTGCTATTTGAAATTTACTATTTAAAAATCTTTTTAAATATCTTTCTAAATACTTTAACGACTAAAGGTTGTTCGTTGAGGAGTTTGGGGATTAGTTTGTTTAATTTTTCGGAGAGAATATTGATGTAAAAAAAGCAAAACAAAGAATAACTTGTTTTGCTTTTTCTTGATAGTGATAATATTTAATTATTTATTATTGTTTTTTACAAAATTTAGAATTCTTTCGTAGTATTCAATATAATCAACTAAGGATTTAAAAAATCGATTTATTAGCTTAATAAATCGATAATAATTTGATTTGTCCTACTGATATAATCTTCATCTACTATTTTATCATTTGTTATATTTTTATATTCTGATAATAAATGTTTAATAAATATAGTTTTGTCTTGAGTATTATTAAAAAAGTGTTCCTTTATTGCACTTATTTTGTCTTTTTTTATATAGATTAAATCTTTAATATTTAAAGTATTATAATCTATCTCTGCATATCCGTAGTTTATTTTTATTAAATTATAAAACATATCAAAGTATTTTTTGAACGAATTATCTTTAATAATATCAAAATAATCTTTTTTATATTTTTGTAATTTCATAGTTAAATCTTTTACAAACAGTTCATCTGTAATAAGATTTTTTATAATACAATAATTTACAACATTTAATAATTCTAATAATTCATCATTAAATCTATACGAAAAATTTATCCTCTTTTTATCTAATTGCAATTTTATATTAATTAGGTCCAATAATTCTTCTTCTATAACTTCCACGATTTTTAATTCTATTATTTTAAGAAGAAAATGAATATAAACATCAATATTTTGTTTTATCGTATCAATTATTCTTATCAAAACTTCATAAATATCTCTATTGTTTTGTAAAAATCTATATATGCTTAAAATAAACAACAATTTTATATATTTATCTTCTATTTTATTAATTTTATCTAATAAAAGATTTTCATATTTGAGCTTATAAGTAATATTAGATTCCATCATTAACAAATTTATATTATTAATAAAGCCTTCTATCAAATAATGTTCACTTTTTGAATATTTAAAAGTCTGGCTATTATCAACAATTAAAGAAAATAATTGTTCCAAAATTTCACAATCAAATTTATAATGACTTTTGTTAAAACTATTCACCATAAAATATCTTATTTGTTCATATAGATAAATATTGTTATAAAATCCCAAATATTCAACAATTTTTTTCAATATAAAATTTGCCATATTAGTATCAATATTTATTTTTGAAAATAATATTAAAAATTTATTTATTTTTTCAGTAAAAATATCATTATCAATACTGCTTTTATTTTCAATACAATAATTAATTATATTATTGAAAGAATCTATGAACTTTTGTTGATTTTTTATTTTTAAAGTATTATAGAAATCTCTTATAGCATTAATATTACAATTTTCAATTATATAGAAAAAATCTTTATATATAAAAGAATCTATACTACAAGATGAATAATTATCTTTACATTCCTCATATTGTTTCTTTTTCTCTATGGATGTCAAATAACTAATCATTAAACCATTTATTGTTTTCTCATATATCTGTTTAACATTTAAATAAAAATCAAAAATAAAAAAATTATCGAAAATAAAATGATGGAGATCTTCATTTATGTTTATTAATTTAGAAATGAAATCAACTGAGGATCCGCCAAGATATCTTTTTTGAGTATGTGTATATATTTTTTGAATTTCATCTGTACATTTATAAATTTTATTATCAATGTTTCTTAAGAAATCAAAGTTTACTATATTCCAAACAATATCTTTTATATCCGGAGAAAGGAGATTATCTACTAACTCATTAATATTAGTTTTTTTATAAGAAAATTTATTATCCATTAAAAGACTTAAATTATTTTTACTAAATTCAGCTAATATATAAATAATATAATTCCCTTTATTGAAAGCTTCTGTAGAAATTCTTTTTAATTCTTCAAAAGATTCCTTAAAATTTCCAAGTTTAAAATATAAAAAAGATTTTTTAAAAACAGAAACACTGTTAGAATATTCAGCATTTAAATTATGTATCTCTTTATTTATTTCATTATAATTATAAAATTCAAGTAAAGAATTAATTTTTTCGTTAGATTCATCTATTTTTAATCTTTCGAATATGTATTTTACTTTATTTGTTTCATTCTCTAACAATTTAGTTCTTTGTATTAAATTTGCTCTTACTTCTCCTATATCCTTTTTGGAATCTTCTAACAAACAATTATTTTTATATAAATTTTTATAATTTTCATAAGGCAAATCATCATAAACTAATGATATTTTTAAGCGAAAATCATCCACTTGTTTTTTTATATCATCTTTCAAATATAATGACGGTTCTTTTAAATATTCTCTTATTTCACATTTAAAAATTTTTTCTAAAATAAAATCAGGAAGAAATTTAAAACATTCTAATTCCTTTAATTTTTTATACCAAGTATCAATATAAACATTATTATTACTTGAAATTTCTTTATGTAAAATATAATACAATGTTTTATATAAGTTATCTCCTATAAGACTTAAAGACATAGTTTGATTTATTAAATTTTCTGCTCTATTTTTATTATGCTCATAATTACTATCATTTTTTATAAGAGCATCTATATCTCTTGCTATTTCTTTGTAATAAATAGTATTTATTCCCATTTTTTTTAAATAATCAAATCTCATTCTTTGCTTTTGTTTGTCAACTAGGGAATAATCATCAACATTTATTAAATACGCTGGTTGCTGATTATTACCTAAAATATCTTTTATCCACTGAAATATTTTTCTCACATTCATATCGTCAGCAGAAAAGCCAACAAAAAGTATAGTATTAGTAGCTATCAAACCTTTAACATAAGTTTCTATTAATTTAAAATTTCTTGAATAGTTATCATAATCTTCTTCTTTTAAAACTATATTTTTATTTAAAAATTCACCATGCATTTTAATAATAAAATTATTATTTGGTGCATTTGATAGATCTTCATTGCAAGAAATTTTGCAATAAGATTTTTTTAATTTCTTACATGTTTTTTCAAGTAAATCATCATAATTTGTAGTTATTATATGTTTAGGATTTAATTGTAATATCAGATAATCTATTATATTCGGATTTATTTCTTTTGAAAAGACATCTTTTATTTTATCAAAATATTCCTTTAATCCTCTCTCATTGAAATAATATTGAGGAATTTTTAAATATTCATCTGCTGAAAAATTTAGACTATTGTTTAATTCATTTATTTCATTCTCTGAAAGTTTAGATTTTAAATTCTCTGGAATATTAATATTTTTTTCCATACCAATTTCTTTAGCAAGAATTTTAACTAATTCACTCCAACTTGGCAACCCTGAATTTTGAGAAACACCTGCACCAACAAAAATTATCAATTTGTTATGTTCAATTGATTCTTGTATTTTTTTTATACTTGTTAATGTAAAATCTTTTAAATTCATATTTATTATTTTATCAAATTCACAGGAGATTTACTATTTGGATATTTTCAAAATAAAATTTTTGAGAAGGGTTGGGATTAGTTTTTCCCCATCGAAAGTTAATCTATTTTTTTTATATTCAACATTTTTATATACAAATTATTCAAAGGTATTCTAATCAAATCTTTCTCATAAGAATTTAGAGCTAACATCCAAGAAAAACAGCTATATATTGAAACAAAAATAATGCCATGCGCCAAGAAACTTATCCATGTATTTGTTAATGGATATATTTTCCATAATAAAATTGCAACAATGAATGATACTATAGCTGAACCAAATATATTTATTAAATTTTTCCAAAAGAATTTAATATTCAAACCTATCTTATTATAATACCAGTTAATTATAACTCCAGGCCCTAATAAAAGGCAAAACATCGTCGAAAAAGCACAACCTATCTCTCCATATTTTTTAGCAAGAACAATAGATAATAAAATGTTTAATATAGCCATAACAACATACACATAAGCCCTAAAGGGATGTTTGTTTAATGCTTGTAATATAGAATTTCCAACAGATTGAGTAACATCGACGATATATCCAAATATAATTAATAAACTGACAAAGTAACAAACTTCATACCCACCATCATTTCCAATCCACAATATAAAAAACACTTTTCCCAACAAAACAAAGCCTAAAAAGAAAAGTAAAACTATATTAAACTGCAATCTTCCTAATTTACAAAAAATTTTATCTATTTCAGTTAAATCTTTATTACTTGCTATTATTGCTGATATTTTCGGCAAAAAGACACTACCTACTGTTACTGGTAAAGTATTTGTAAATATTGCAACTTGCATTGCTATAGCATAATTTGCAACAGCTAAACTCCCAGATACTGCACCCAAAATCAAATGGCCAACCCTCCAATAAACTTGATCCATTATAGAATGTAAAAAGATAAAAAAAGAAAATTTCGTTAGAGATTTTACTAATTGTTTATTCTTCAAATTTATATAAAATCTTATTTTTAATTTATATCGGCAATAAAGATAATTTATAATAACTACTGTTACAATAAAGAAACTTTGAACCAAAACTACATTTAAAGCTGAAGCTTCATATGATAAAATAGCCCATACAACAAAGGGTTGAAAAACTACCTTTATTAAATTTATACTCTTTATAAAAATAAATCTCTCATAGGAATTTATTACTGCAATAAAAATATTTGCAGGAATAATTATTGTAAAATTAAACAACATCACAACAAATATTTTTTTAGCTAGAACAAGATCTTCCACAGTAAGGGTATTAGAATATACTGGAGAAATACAGAAATAAAATATTGTACCTATAACTAATATAATACAAGCTATTATTAGATATAATGTGTAAGATGTAGATATAATATCATTGGATTTTTTTGTATCACCTATTGCCATTGCCTGCGAAAGGTATCTGGTAGTTGTTCCTGCAAGGCCAAAATCCATAATTGAAAGATATGCAACAATAGATCCCATTAATTGATATATTCCATATTGTCCTTTAGTTAAAAAATGTAGCAACATTGGAATATAAATTAACATTACAATGCTATTTGCTAATATAGATAAATAAGATAGTATAACACCTGCTTTTCGTTGATTCATAATAGAAACGATTAATATATTTATTTTTTATATATTTTGTATAAAAATGTAAAAACTTTTTTACCTAAAAATTTTATTAATAAAGCTCTAATTATAATTTTGATTTTTTGTTTTTTTGAAACCCAAGATGCCATATACCAATGAACACTAAAAGCTTGTTTCGTAATTATAGGAAAATTAACTTCATTTCTTGGACAAAAAAAATCTGTTGGAAAAATTTCAATATTCTCTAAATTTTGTCTTGTATTATTTTGCTTTAACCTATAATTGTTTCTCAAAAACTGTGTTTGGATTATAGGAGATGGTATAAATATTTTATTTTGTTCAAATTCTTTTATTTTATCAACATCAAAATATTTTTTAGTTTCTTCATCTAAATCAAAAGTTAAAGTCTCATATTGATCTAACATTTCTTTTATTAAATTATTCCCTTTTTCCGCACCAAAGCCCAAACCAAATGCAACAAAATATTTTGATTCAAATCCGCAAAAGGCTGGATATTTAAGAAACTCATCAAAAGGTTTTAATACTTCAACATCAGTATCTAAATATATTCCTCCGTGATTATATATAATATCTAGTCTCGCATAATCTGTAACAAAAGCCCATTTTTTTTGTGTATAAGCATCTTTCATGAATTCATTTTTTTTAAAATCATAATTATCTTCATTCCATAATTTTATTTCATAATCTGGCATTATTTTTTCCCAACTTGCAATACATTTTTGAGCAAGTTTAGGTAAAGATTTATTTCCTATCCAACAGTAATGTATTATTTTGGGTATCATTTCTTAACCTCTATCTAACGATATTTCTTTTTAACAAAAAACAGGTTTGTATTTACCTATCAAGAAACTAGATGGTAAAAAAAACATTCCACTAACCACACCACAAAGACAAAGGAAAAAGAATATAGACAAAATAATCTTTATGGCTTTGTCGTTAGATACTAATTTCAGAGACATTGGAATTATAAAAACATATACAGAAACAAAATAAAGAGCAACTCTATTAGTACCATTTTTTGATGATATAGCATAGAATAAAATTCCTAAAAGTAAAATATACAAATAAAAAGTCAGTTCTTTAAATTGCTGCACTGATAATTTATATGCATTTTTTTTATATATAAACAGAGAAAATCCAAAAATAAGAGATGTTACTATCGTATAAATATAACTACCAAGTACATTTTGTCTTAAATCTGTTAAATAACTATAGTAAGAATTAACTGTGTTGTCTAATAAAAAAATAAAAATACTATCACTAAAAATAAAAATCAATATAAAAATTGGTAAAAATAACATCAAATTACGAATAGACAATCTTATTTTTGTTGAAACAAAATATAAAAGAAATATAATTAACAAAAATATTGCAGATAAATGAAATGTAGATGATAACAATATTAAAATGGAAGCAAATATAAATTTTTTATTTGCTATAAAATAATATGATAACAATATAATTCCAATTGCTATTGATTGTCTTATATTACCAACAGCAGTATTCATTCCATTAAAAACACACCAAACAATAACAGATAATAGTTTGTTTGTATCATGTTGTTTGATAAAGATAAATATTGGTAGACAGGATAAAAAAGCACAAGAAGATAGGAATAAAATTCTATTGTCACCAAATAACATATATATAAATTTATTGAATAAAAAATATCCTATTTCAAAATCAAACATATTAAAATATTCAGTTCCAATTATTTTATATGCCATTACATAGGTATATGTATCTGGAGAAGTAACATCTGCTCTAAAACCTATAAATAGAACACACAAAATAAAAGATACTAACAAAAAAACATTATCTTTCTTATTTTTAGAGATATTACATAAAGAAATAAAAAAATATGCTAAACAAATTAAAACCAACAAACAAATAAAATAAAACATTATTATTCCTAAATAAAAAGTTAATTAGTCCCTATATATAAACTTTGATACTTTTTACTCATTAATTTCGCTGAAAATTTATTTTGTATTAAATTAACTGCATTTTTTGAATATAAATTATACTCTACATTTAAGATTTCGCTGATTTTGTTTTTCAAATCTTCAACATCTTGAGTTTTAAAAAAAATTCCATTGTCTTTTGTTTTTTCTAATATATATTTATGTTGAGAAATATCCGACAATATGCAGGGTAATCCGCATGAAAGAGCTTCCAAGACTCCATTTGGAAGTCCTTCCGACAATGAGGTTGTTATATAATAATCACTTGCTTGCAAATACTCTTTCATATTATTAACATATCCTGTAAATAAAACATTGCTATAATCTGCAAGTTTTTCTTTACATATTTCAAACAAATTACCTCTTGCTCCACAACAAACAAAAAACAGATTTTTGTTTTTTATTTGTTTGATAACTTCAATTAATGTTATTGGAGATTTAACATCTATAAAAGAAGCACCCCAAATAAATATTTTTTTATCAATTGGCAAATTTAATTTCAATCTTAGTTCTGTTTTGTTGTCTATAGGTTTAAAATAATCAGTATCAATACCATTATCTATAAAATCAAAATTAATTTTTGAATATTTTTTGTTTAGTTTTTTTGATAATAATTCAGATACTGTTATTCTCTTGTTAAACTTCCTAATTATATATTTTTGCAAAACAACCATTATCTTACCAACAATAAATTTATATCTTAAAATATACTCAACAGGAAAATCGCAATGAATAGTGGCTATTTTTTTATATTTCTTCTTTATAAAAAAACCCACCAATAACATATCTCTAAAACTACTACAATGTATTACGTTTGGATTTATCTTTTCTATTATTTTTTTTAATTGAAAACCGCCAAACAAAAAACCTTTTATTCTATTTAAATTTAATTGAATAATCTCAATATTTAGATTTTGAAAATCTTTTATCATTGTATCTTGCGGTTCTTTGGATAATGTTATGATTATCGGTTTGTATTTTGTTAAATCTAAATTTTTAACTATATTATATAAAACAACAACCGGTCCGGATTTCCTTAATGTTGATATGGAATAAACTATTGTTTTCATCTTGCAACCCTGTGATACACAAATCTTAATTTTTGTTTTAAATTATTCGGTAAAATTTGTTTTATTTTAAAAATAACTTTCTTTTTTAAAGATAAAGAGTTTATATATGCTTTCACAATATCACTTATATTCTTGCCTTGTTTTACTAAATTAAAAAGTTTAGTTCTTATATTTTTATTTATTGAATATTGTTTAAATGCCGATTGAGCTTTAAAACAAATATTATGTTTCTGTTCTAATAAAGATATTTTGTTGCTTTGCTTTAATGACTCTATAATTTCTTTACCTTTATTTGTTATTTGTATTAGAGTTGATATTCCATCTTCTCTATTATCAAAAGTTGAGCCCCAAAAATCACCTATTCTTATGTCTGCAAAATCAAAAGAACCTTTTGCATTACAGCTATAACAACTATCGTTTAATAATAAATTACTAAAAAACAATGTATAAAACGGATTTTTACTTTCTTTTATAAATAAGTTGTTTAACTTCATTGTATAACTATGCCAACCATACTTTTTGTTCCTAAAGTTTATACTGTTTATTATTTCTATATTCCCTTCTTTTTTTATATACTCTAAAAACTTATTCCACATTAAATACGTAGGAACACCATGGCAAAAAAAATCTATCAGTATTAATCTATCTCTACAATTGTTTTGTTTGGCAACTAAATTTAAACCTGCTATTTGGCAAGGTGTTCCAAATACAATAAAATTATCTTTACTATTTATTATTTCATCAAAAGTTTTTGAACAATCACTTTGTAAATATTTTGAACCTTTTAATAATTCCAAATCATTAAAGTTATCAGCTATAACTGTTTTTACTTTTTGTTCTGCACAATCGTAAACAACACCTGCTATTTTATAACCATTGTTTAAACCATATTTTGCAATTTCAAAAGCTATTCCACCAGAACTGCAACTTTGTTGTGTAGAAATATCTAAACTCCAACTTGCATATAAAGGTAAATCTTCAAATTTATTTATGGAAGGATTATCAATAAATTTAGGGCAAACTTTTAAACATTTACCGCAATCAATACATTTTTGTTTATCTAATGTTGCATTATAAAAACCATCTTTTGATAATTCTATTTTTATCGCATTTACAGGACATATAGTATAACAAGCTGAACAGCCGGAACATGGCAAATTATTTTCTATACAATTAGCCATTTTGTAAAACCTTCCGTAAATATTCTGTTGCTTTTTGTCTTTCTTGTTCTATTAAAGAATTTACATTTGTCCAATCAAAGTTTTGTGTTAATATATTTTGTAAATTATTCCAGTTATCAAGTTTTGCTTGTGAAACATTAAATTGATTTAAAAGAAAAGATATTTTATTTACATTTGAACTTCTAACAAAACAAGCAAACGATTTGTTGGTTAATATTGATAATACACTACCATGAAAAGTATCTGTTACAACTGCTTGTGCATTTTTAAATAAACTTATCAATTCTATAGGATTAACATTTATGTTTTCATCTACCCAATCGTGATAAAAGCCCGGAGAAACTATTTTTAAATTATTTTCTTTTGCATACTTTTTAATACATTCATATTCTTTTTCGTCATTTAATCTGTTATCATAAGCATATACAAGTAAATATTTCTCTTTAGGAATTTTGTTACAATTTAATTTTTGTTCTTCTTTATAACCATATAAAAAAACAGGATCACATAAGACAGGAATATTTTTATTTAAAATTTGTTTAACTGTTTGTGCAGAAGATAAATCTCTTGTTGAAAGATAATTAAATTTTCTCAAACCTGATTTTATGAGTTCATAACAGCCATGCTTTTTTATTTCGTCAACATTTGTTTGTCCAAATACCGGAGCATAAGCAAAAATCAAAGGTGTGGTAATCGTATGGGAATACATCATTATATTTATTCCGGTTTCCAATGACCAAACTTCGTCACTACCGATACAAACGGCATCTAATTCTTTTTGGTTAGGATATAGTGGCAAAAAATTATAATTTGATTTTTTAAAATTATTTAATATTTTATGTTTTTTTACATTGAATTTTGTTTTTTTTACTCCTTGTTTCTTTAAATATTTCAAATAAAAAGGTATAGATTTAAAAGATATGTTATATTTATTTGAAAGTTGTTTATCTATAAAATCAAAATTTTTATTGTATGTAAGAATATAAGGAGTATGCCCTAAACTTTTTAAAGTGTTATATAGCCCGTGCATCTGTAAAATCGCACCATGATTATGTACTTGATAATGAGTTAATATTCCTATTTTCATCTCAAAACCTTCTTATAAAATAATGTTCTTATATTGTTCGGCATTAAAACTTGTGTAATAAACCTAACAGAAATATTAAACAAATAATACGGATAACTGATTATTTTCATTTTTAACATTTGCTTTGAAACTTCTTTGTTACTTTTAAAATATTTATAACTTCCTCTTCTGGCAAACATATTTTTATCCGTTCTAAAATTCAATAATATTTCCGGAATATTTTTCATTTGATAATTTGCTTTAACAAGTCTTGCCCAAAGGTAATAATCTTCCATTTGATAAAAAGTTTGATAATTCCCCACTTTTAAAATATCTTCTTTTTTAAACATTACCGTAGGATGATTAAAAGGTGACCTTGTTTTAATATATTGTTTTATTTTATTGTCGAGTAAAGGAACTTTTCTCATTGATGTTTTTTCGTTAGTTTGAGAATCAAATTCTTGTATATACCCACCAACTATTGTTAAATTCGGATTATTTTCAAATTCTTTTAGTTGTATTTCAAACCTGTTAGGCAAACTTATATCATCACTATCCATTCTTGCAACTAACGGATACTTACATTTTAAAAGACCTTGTTGTAATGCTATTCCAAGACCTGAATTTTTCTCAAGTCTTAATATATCTAAACTATCTTTGTATTCGGTTAAAACCTGTTCCAATTCGTTAGATATTTGTCCATCAACAACCAACACTATTTGATTAGGTTTTATGGTATTATTCAAGACACTATCAATAGCTTGTTTAAGCCATTGAGGATTATCTTTATGGTAAACGGACATTAAGACGGAAAAAGGCATTTAAATTTTTCTCCGAAAATTTTAGCTTAAAGCTTATAGCTTATGGCTTATAGTTTAACTACGAGATCCCGTATCAAGTACGGGATGACAGACAAAACAACAATGTATAATTTACAATGTACAATTAACTACAAACTACCAACAACTAAAACGACCTTTTCAACAACAAAAATTATCGTTATATTATACTAAATACGGCAGAAGATTGGAACAACAGTTTAGAGCTTATTAAAAAATTGCAGAGCAATTTTTGCTTATGGCTTAGAGCTGAGAGTTTAACTACGAGATCCCGTATCAAGTACGGGATGACAAACTGAACGACGGAAGATTAGAAGATTGGAAGAGTTGAGGATTGGAGGAAAATAGGAATTTTTATTTTCTATAGATTCTGAATCAAGTTCAGAATGACATGGCAAAACTATAAACTTTAAGCTATCAGCTATAAGCCAGTTTCTTTCTCGTTTTTTTATTGCTATAATATAGCACTTAAAAAAAGAGAAAGAACTTATGAGATTTTTATTTTTATTATTAGATTTTATAATTTTCTTTGTAACCGCAGCATTTATTACTACCATCCGTTCTTCAAGCGGTTCTTGGGATTTAATATATTTTTTAAGTAACTGTAAAGTTTTGATTCCGGTATTTATAGTGAATGTGATATTGTTATTGATTTTTTCTTTTTACGATTTAAGAAGATCTTACAAAAGACATTCAAATCGTTTTGTAGAACTTTCAACGGCATTTATAGTTTCTTTTGTAGTATCCTCAGCAGGTATATATTTCGGTTTAAACTTGTTTCATATACCAACACCCAAAACAAATTTATTATTGATTTTATTAATTTTTTGTTGTTATATTTTCTTATCGAGAAACTTATACAAACTTCTTCACTTTTCGCAAATAAAAGTAGTTTGTTTGGGTACAAGCAGAACTTTAAACAGACTTAGAGAAGTTTGGAAAAAAGTTCCAAACTTCAAAGTTGTTTATGATTTTAAAAAAGTTGAAGAAATTCCGCAAAGTTTGGATGTGAACGATATTGATTTTTTTGTAGTCTCCAACAACGTTTTAGAACAAGATAACAATACAGCAAAAATTATTTTTGACAATTTTGTTTCTAAAGGTATTATCTGTTTAACGGATTTGGCTTTATTTGAATATATATTTTCAAGGTTACCTAAAGAAACATTAAGAAATGCAAGTTGGCTTATAAAAGATATTGCCAACAAGCAAAAAAATTCGGTTTATCCTATTATAAAAAGAATTTTTGATATTTTGTTCGCTCTTTGTTTGTTACCTGTATTTTTGCCTTTAGGTGTAATTATTTATTTCTTAATTCTTTTTATAGATAAACAAAATCCGATATTCTTCCAGGAAAGAGTCGGTATTGGCGGTAAAGCTATACAGATATGTAAATTCAGGACAATGATTATCGGAACGGAAACACCTACGAAAGTAGGTAAAGTTTTAAGAAAGTTCAGGTTGGACGAAATTCCGCAACTTATAAACATTTTAGACGGTAACATTTCCGTTGTTGGACCAAGACCTATATGGATGAAAGAGTATGAATTTTTAAAAGAATATATTCCTGCACATTCTTTAAGAAATGTTGTAAAGCCGGGACTAACCGGATGGTCGCAACTAAATTTTAAAGCCCCTCCTGTATATGTTGTATTAGACACTCCGAAATTTGAAAATGATTTTCAAAAAAATGTGTATTTCAGAGATGCTTTCGTTAGACTTGCCTACGATGTTTGGTATGTAAAGAATGCTTCGTTTATGCTCGATTTGGAAATTATGTTAAAGACGGCAAAGAGAGCGTTTATTAGGGATAAAAAACTTTCAGAATAAAAATTTTTAAATTTGAGCGAAACGGATTTTTCTTTTAAGTTATAACTTCATATTTGTCTCCTTCGAGTACCAGCCACTTCGTTTTTCCTTCAGTACACTTCAGTCGTTAGTTGCTTCATTCTAACTAAAAATTTTAAGGTCTTTAACGGCAACGACGAGATCCCGTATCAAGTACGGGATGACAATTGGTGATATGCGGGATAACAATTGGTGATATGCGGGATGGCAGACGGGAACGGCGGAAGATTGGATGATTGGAGGTTTAGAGGGAAATTTGTATTAATTATTATCTTCTTTTATTATTGAATCAATATTATTTATTGCATACAACGGAATATCGTATAACTTACTATCATTTATTTTATAATCGGCTAATGATGTTCTAATAGATTTGTTTGGTAAATAATCTTTTATATATTGTTGTAAACTTTTTGCTTTAAGATTCTTCGTTGCTTTTACTTCAATAGGAACTATATAATCTTCAATTTGAACAATAAAATCTATTTCTGCAACATAAGATTTACTGGTCCAATAATATATTTCAGAAAAATTATTTTTCAATTGTTGTAAAACATATTGTTCGGTTAATGAACCTTTAAATTCCGTAAAAATATTGTTTCCGTCAATTATTGTTTTTGCACTTAAATTAGCTAATGCTCCTAAAATACCAACATCTAACACATAAAGTTTAAATACATCTATATCCTCATAAGCTTTTACAGGCAAATTAGGTTTTGATATTCTTGTAACCTTATATACTAATCCGCTGTCTCTAAGCCAGGCTAAAGCAATTTCAAAATCTTTTGCTCTTGCTCCGGATTTTATTGCATTATATATAAACTTTTTATTCTCTTTTGCTAATTGCGAAGAAATAGAATTCCACACCATTTTTATTCTTTCTGCCATATTTGAATCCGTATGTTTTGAAAAATCACTATTATAAGAAAGTATGATTTCATTTTGAATTTCTCTCACTTCTTTAAAATCTCTATTATTGATAAAAGCTTGAACTACTTCCGGCATTCCTCCCACATAATAATAATATTTCAAATAATCTATTAATTTTGAAGAAAATGTATTTGCTGTTTTTATATTACCTTCTATAAGAGTTTTTGCCAATAATTCTTCACCGTTTGCATTAAGAAATTCCATAAAATTTAATGGATATAAAGTCATAAAATTAACTTTACCTACAGGAAAACCTGTTCCTGAATGATGAGCTAAACCTAAAAGACTTCCTGCCACGATTATATGAAGTTCAGGTGCTTTTTCATAAAAATATTTTAAAGATGTAATCGCATCCGGACATTCCTGTATTTCATCAAAAATTATAAGAGTATCTTCTGACGTAATTTTAAGTTGAGCATCAATTTCTATTTTTGTTATAAGCTCCTTTATATTTGTATAATCTTTAAAAGCATTTTTAAGATTTTCATTTCTATCAAAAGTTATATAAACAGTTTTTTTATACTCTAATCTGCCAAACTCTTTCATTAACCAAGTTTTACCAACTTGCCTTGCTCCCTGCAATATTAAAGGTTTTCTTCTCTTGCTATTTTTCCATTGTATAAGTTTTTTTAATAAATATCTTTGCATTACTACCACCTGTTTACATTTTTTCTAACGAATATACACAGATATTATACACTTTTTCTAACGAAAATCAATACTTTTATTACATTTTTTGTAACAAGGAACGGCGGGACGGCAATCAGTAATTAGTAATTTAGGGTGTCTGCGGCACAGATTTTTAATGGATTCAGGATCAAGTACGGGATGACAATTGGTGACGTGCGGGATACGACAAATCTATTATAACGGCAAGATCCCGCATCAAGTACGGGATGACAACTACTAACTACGAGATAAAGGAATGCGTTAAGATTCTTTACCCAATAATTGCTTTAACACCACTTTTCTAAAAACATAAGTTCTCACTTTGTAAAATCCATCATTCCAAGAATATATAAACCTATGTTCTATTGGCTTAGTTGGATCTTCAAATTTAAAAGTTCCACCATAGTTTTTTTTGTAATCCGGTTCGCCATTTTTATCTAACTTGCTATATCTGTAAGCATGTACACAGGGATAACTTTCCATTTTTCCATTAATAGGTTCTGTATATACACCTGTTGCATATATAAAATATTTTGTGCGGATTGCAAGTCCGTCTCCTAAAAAGGTATCGCCTTCTCTTCCGTGTATTTGAAACAGTTTATAGGGATGAAAGTTATACATTTTCTCCCCTACCATATCTAATCCCAAATCAAAAATATTGTTAGCATATTTTCGATGTTCATTATAATAAGCAAACTGAGCATTTGCTATAGTTGTAATCGTAGGAATCATTTCTGAAGCTACCGCCTTTTCTACGGATATATCGTACGATAATTTTCCTACAATAGAAAGAATTGATACTATCGTAATCACAACCAACATTTCAAGAAGTGTAAAACCTTTATTATATTTTTTCATAAACATTAATCATCCATATGACTGTGCCAATTGCTTATAAGTGATTTTAGTGCCTTTTTAAAAACATAAATCTTTACTCTGTCACCAACAAAACGAACAGACCTATAATCCATTTTTTTAGTAGGATCTTCTATATTATATAAAGACACCCCAGGATTATACATATAATCGAGTACTCCGGTTGATTTAAATCTTTTGGTATATCTATAAGCATGAATATAAGGTTTATATTCTATTTCACCATTTCCGGTATTATCTTTTCTTTCTTCGAAAAGATAAGTCCCGTATATAAAATATTTTGTACGAATTCCATGCCCGTTACCCTTAAATCCGGTATTACTTGTTAACGGATGAAAATCATATTCTTTTACACCTTCCAAATCTAAATCTAAATCGAAAATACTGTCTGCATATCTACGATGCTCAACATAATAAGCAAGTTGAGCATTTTGTATAGCTATAACAGTAGGAACGAATTCCGAACATATTGCTTTTTCAACGGATATATCATACGATAACTTTCCCACTATAGAAAGGACTGATACTATTACGATTATAACCAACATTTCAAGAAGTGTAAAACCTCTATTATATCGCTTCATTTTTCCTCCTTAAGTTCTTCAGCGATATTATAAAAATTGAAATCAGATTTTTATAATATCAGAACTTCATTAAAATATTTATGCTTTCTTTATTTTAAACCTTTTTTCTAAATATTTACATACTGAAGAATTCAATCTATATATACTACTACCACTCATTTGTCCTACAGAAAAACTTACATCTAAGGTATCATAATTTATTCTATAACTAAAAGCATACCCGCCATTTCTATATGAGTCATCATTAAAACTAAAAGGATCACCTTCAATACATCTGGTAGCTCTTATCTCCAATTCCGTATTATCATTATCGCGATATTTACATTTTAGAGTATATACAAAATTTTTGGTTCTTACAGCAGATTTAAAAGTTGAAGAAAAATTTACATCGGAATCCGGGGTTATAGAGGAACCGGACAATGGTTCACCATCTATTTTCATAGGTAATTCCGCAAAAGAAAGACACCACTTTCTGTTTTCCAAACGATATGCTATCTCAGCATCAACTATTTGTCTTGACAACATAACTCCATCGGTTGCTATAGCCTTTTCTGATTGGTATGCCTGTATTCTTATGCTGAGAAGGCCAATAATAGCTACAATTACAAGTGTAATAAGAACTTCTACAAAAGAAATACCTTTTTTGTTCTTTAACATAAAAGCCTCTAATTAATTTATGAATTAGAATATATTTAGAATATACATTAATATCATACCACATCGAGTTTGTAACCGCAAGGTGTTTGCAGAAGATTAGAAACGACAGAAAGATAGTTTAATGGTTTAACGGCAACAGCAAAAACGACAATGTTATCATTATAATTTATTTAGAAAATCTGTTTATTAAATAATTAACAACTGCCTTTTCTAATATTGCATATACATTATACGATTTAGCTGTAAATGTATATAATTTAACTTTGTTGTTATTATTGTTACTGTTTTTTTCATATTCATAATCTACTTTTAAACACATACTATAACCATCTTCTTTACTTTGATCTATTTCATATTTATCAAAATAGTTTCGCACAGCATTTATTGATAGATATCTACCATCAGTACCACTTTCCTCTAATGAATAAATAAAATCTTTTGTTTTTATAATATCAGCTGAACCTTCTTTAAGTTCGCCTTCCAATGTAATAGGTAATTCCGCAAAAGAAAGGCACCACTTTCTGTTTTCCAAACGATATGCTATCTCGGCATCTATAATTTTTCTCATTAAATTAACACCGTCAACGGCAACAGCTTTTTCGGTATTGTAAGCATGAATTTTAAAAGAAACTACTGATAGAATAATAACAACAACAACGGTAATCAACAATTCCAAATAAGTTACACCTTTTTTGTTTTTTAACATAAAAACCTCATGTTATTTGGCAAATTAAACATCAGTATATAAATATCCTAATATATTGAATGCGTAAACCGCAAGGTGTTTTTGATTGAGAGCCGGAAAGGACAAAGACATCACTGCCAACAGCAAATTGAAAGAATCTGTTTCTTATACATACTCCGGATTGGATACAAGAGTCTTTAATATTTTTTTGAAAGTATAAATTTGACCTTTGCTACCGGAATACCTAGCTGTCCTCTTCTCCATTTTTTTAGTAGAATAATCAATATTATATAAAGATACTCCTGACAGATATTTAATTTCTCCATCTGAAGAATACTCGTATCTGTAAGCATTTATATAAGGTATAAATATTGCCCTTCTATTATCTCTATCATATTTTTTAGTAGAAAGCTCTGTTCCATATATAAAATATTTTGTACGAATTCCCTCTCCGTTACTAAAGAAAGATCTATTTAAATCATGCTCTTCTTCACCTCGGATATCTAACCCCAAATCAAAAATACTACTTGCATATCTCTGATTTTCAACATAATACGCAAGCTGTGCATTTTGTATGGCCGTAATGGTAGAAGAAAATTCGGAATATCTTGATTTTTCAACAGACATATCATACGAAAACTTTCCTACAATAGAAAGAATTGATACTACCGTAATCACAACTACCATTTCAAGGAGAGTAAAACCTTTATTATATTTTTTCATAAAAAGTATTTCCCTTATGTATATTTATAATTTTGACCATACTTCCTTTCTAAAAATTTATATATGGCTAAAGCTAACCACTTATGTGTACCTGTAGCATTACCGGTACCCAAGTCAAAGTGGAACCGTTTTCTAAACTCCGTATTCATATCCCAATACAATGTATATCCGCGATCCGCCTCTTCATCATATTTTTCACCCGGATAACATCTCTTAACTATTACTGCCATATTTGGATGTGTAGAACTTTCCGGTTGCACTACTGCATTATCTGCACCGGAAGAAGCCAATATAAACACAAAATCTTCTGTTCTTCTTGCTGTTTCCTTTGTTCGTCCATAACCCAATTCCGAATTATCCAGTTCAACACCTATTTCCATGGGCAACTCGTCAAAAGAAAAGCACCAATGTTTGTTTTCCAAACGATATGCTATCTCGGCATCAAGTATTTTTCTCATTAAATCAACAGCATGTATTACTCTCGATTTTTCTGCTTGATATGACTGTATCTGTATACTAAGAACGCCTAAAATAATTATAACCACACAAGCAATAAGAATTTCTACCAAGGAAAAACCTTTTTTGTTCTTTAACATAAAATCCTCAAATTATTTGGTAAATACCATACTAATATAATAATACATCAAGTATATAAATCGCAAGGTTTTTTATTATATCTGCTCGTATAAGCTTACCATTTCTATTGCGGTTAATGCAGCATCGGAACCTTTGTTTCCCGCTTTTGTTCCTGCTCTTTCTATTGCCTGTTCTATTGAATCCGTAGTTAATACTCCGAAAGATACGGGAACTTTGCTCGACATTCCAACCATAGCAACACCTTTAGATACTTCAGCGGATACATAATCAAAGTGCGGAGTTGCTCCTCTTATAACACAACCCAAGCAAATGATTGCATCGTATTTGCCCGAATCCGCCAATTTTTTTGCCACAGCGGAAATTTCAAATGCTCCGGGAACCCAAACCATAGTAATATCTTCGTCTTTTGTTCCGTGTCTTTTCAAAATGTCTACTGCTCCGGAAATAAGTTTGTTTGTTATAAACTCGTTAAATCTTGATACAACGATAGCAAACTTTTTACCTTCAGAATTTAATTGACCATTTATTGTTTTCATTTTTTCCTCCGAAAACTTATATAAGTTTTAATTTGTGACCCATTTTTTCTTTTTTTGTTTTCAAATATCTTTTGTTTACCGCATTCGGTTTCATTTCTATAGGAACTCTTTTTGTTATTTTTAACCCGTAACCGTCAAGACCTATAATTTTTTTAGGGTTGTTTGTCATAAGTTTTATGCTCGATATTCCAAGCTCACACAAAATTTGTGCACCTATACCGTAATCTCTTAAGTCGGGAGCAAAGCCTAAAGCAACATTTGCTTCAACAGTATCAAGTCCTTGTTCCTGCAACTTGTATGCTTTCAGTTTGTTTGCAAGTCCTATCCCCCTGCCTTCCTGATGCATATACAAAACTACACCTGTTCCTTCTTTTTCTATCATTTGCAATGCTGTTTCCAACTGTTCTCCGCAATCACATTTTAAGGAGTGAAAAATATCTCCTGTTTCGCAGGAAGAATGAACTCTTACCAAAACATTTTTTTTGCCTTTAACATCACCTTTTATTATTGCAAGATGAGTTTCTTTTGTTATCGTATCTTCAAACAAAGAAAGTTTAAATGTACCGAACTTTGTAGGAAAATTTACGGTAACAACTTCTTTTATTAATTTTTCGGTTTCTCTTCTGTACTTAATTAAATCTTGAACGGTAATAATCTTTAACTTATGTTTTTTTGCAAAGGATAAAAGATCTTTCATTCTTGCCATTGTACCGTCGTCTTTCATTATTTCACATATAACCGCACTGCCGTCAAGACCGGCAAGCAAGGACAAATCTACCGATGCTTCGGTATGACCTGCTCTAACCAAGACACCGCCTTCTTTATATCTTAAAGGAAATATATGTCCAGGATGAACAAAATCGGAAGCAACAGATTTTTTATCTGATAATGCTTTGATTGTTTTTGCTCTGTCGTATGCGGAAATACCTGTTGTTGTTCCTTTTTTGTAGTCGACGGATTCCGTAAAAGAACACGAATATTTATTGCTTACTACATTTTTTCTTTCCATAACATTTATTTCAAGTCTGTCCAAAGTTTTACCGTTAACCGGAGCACAAATTAAGCCTCTGGCATTTTTTGCCATAAAGTTTATTATTTGCGGTGTAACTTTTTGTGCGGCACAAACCAAATCCCCTTCATTTTCTCTTGAAGGATCGTCAACAACAATTACCATTTTCCCCGCTCTTATATCTTTTATCGCCGCTTCAACCGATGCAAAATTTTTATTTGTTTTCATTTTTATTACACTCCCAAAATATTCTAAATAAAGCCGTTTTCTTTAAGTAAATCTATTGTTATTTCTTTTTTATCGTCTTTCTTGCCAAATAACTTTTCTACATATTTTGCGAAAATATCTATTTCTATATTTACAATATCCCCTATTTTTCTTGTATGAAATATTGTTTTATTAAATGTTTCCGGTATCATTGTAACAGAAAAAACAGTTTCGTTATTTTCCGCTACGGTTAAACTTATACCGTCTATGGCAATAAATCCTTTATTTACGACATACTTTTTTATTTTTTCGTTAACCGCAAACGAAATAAAATAAAAGTTACCGCTCTTTTTTATATCAACTATTTTTGCAGATGTATCTATGTGTCCCGAAACAATGTGACCGCCGAGTCTTGTTTGTAATGTTAATGCTCTTTCCAAATTAACAACGGAATTCTTTTTAAGCAACGAAATATTTGTAATATCACTTGTTGTAGGACTGTAATCAAAAGAAAGATTTTTGTCGTTAATTTTTGTTACTGTTAAACATGCTCCATTAACGGCAATACTGTCACCTGTTTTAATATCGTCCAAACAAGTTTCTATTTCTATTTGTGAGTCTGTAATATTTGTTACTTTACCAATATCTTCTATTATTCCGGTAAACACGTTAAACTCCTAGCTTAGAAAAATGCTTCGCATTTTTGCTTATAGCTTATAGTTTATGGTTTATAGTTTAACAACAACGGCGAGATCCCGCATCAAGTGCGGGATGACAACTACAAACTACCAACTACAAGCTTAGTTATTTTCGCTTTGCGGAAATAACGACATCCGTACCAAATTTTTTAACTTCTACTTTCTTAAATTTCAAGGAATCTTTTATATATTTTACTCCGTCGCCTTCAACGAAAGTTTTTGCCGTTCTTCCTCCTACTATTATAGGAGCAACAAACAATAAAATTTCATCCGCTTTACCTGTTTTTAAAACGGATGCATTTATTTCCCCGCCACCTTCAATCATAATTCTTTTTAAAGCCATCTTGTTTAATTTTTCTATTACTACATTAAAATCTTTTTTTGCTTTCTTAAAATTTATTGCAACCAATTTTATGCAATCTTTATTAAAATGTTTCGGAATTTTTTTTATATTTTCGTCGTACAAAATAATTGTAGGTATTGTTCCGTCAACAACATTGTAGTTTGAAGGAATTTTTAATTTTTCATCCAAAACCACTCTTATAGGATTTTTACCGTAACCTCTTGCAGATAACATCGGATTATCTTTTAATACTGTATTTGTACCAACTAATATTGCATCAAACTGCGTTCTTAACTTATGTGAAAATTTTCTTGATTGTTCGTTGGATATCCATTTCGAATCGCCGGTAGACGCTGCAATTTTTCCGTCCAACGAAACCGCTGATTTTACAAGGATATACGGTTTAGCTTTTCTTATACGATTGATATATTCTTTATTTAATTGTATTGCTTGTTTTTCCAACACACCGTTAATTACAGTTATTCCCGCGGATTTTAATTTCTTAAAACTTTTCCCGCCGGTTAAGGGATTCGGATCTTTCATGGCACAAACAACTGTTTTTATTTTTGATTTTATTATTAAATCTACACAAGGAGGACATTTCCCCCAATTGTTGCACGGTTCCAAGTTAACATATAATGCAGCACCTTCAACATTTACAGGTGAAGTTTTTATTGCTTGTGCTTCGGCATGATCCGCACCGAAATATTTATGATAACCTTTTGAAATTATTTTGCCGTCTTTAACAAGTATTGCTCCCACCATAGGATTGGGAAACACATATCCGTCTCCTTTTTTTGCCAAGGACAATACCAATTGCATATATTTTTTATGTTCTTGTAATTTGTTCATAAAATAAAAAACCCCGAAAATATAAAATAATTTTTCGGGAACGGCTAAAAAGCATATTGCATCTTCTCTCATCCGGACTACATGAAACAATGATTTTAACTGCGAGATCCCGCATCAAGTGCGGGATGACAAACTTATTTTTCAAAGTTTCATTCACCGTCGGCATCCGAATTACACGGATTCAGTTCACCTGTTATGGCGAAGTCGTAGGCTTACTGTTTTTAAGAGATCCCGCATCAAGTGCGGGATGACAACAGATCACTACCGGTAAGGAATTTCACCTTCCCCCGAAGAATTATTTAGTTTTATTTATTCTACTACTTTTAATAAAAAATTGCAAAGCAATTTTTTAGTTTATAGCTTAAAGCTGAAAGCTTAAAGTTTAGAACGACAACACCGAGACGTTGCGCGGAATGTTTGCCCACCTTACAAGGGCAAATCATCCGAAGATCCCGTATCAAGTGCGGGATGACAACAACGACAAACGGCAACGACAGCTATAAATTATAAGCTATCGTTATTATTTTTTTTGAGTTATTGCAAGATCCGGTATCGGCATAGAAACATATTCTATTCCGGCTTCTTTAAACAATTTTTGAAAAGTTTCGTCCGGATATTCTATACTCATAACAACTCTTTTAATTTTTGCATTTGCTATCATTTTCGCACATAATATGCACGGTGAATGTGTGCAATACAATGTTCCTCCGTTTATGTTTATGCCATGAGTTCCTGCTTGAATTATTGCATTTTGTTCAGCATGAATAGCTCTGCAAATTTCGTGTCTTGTTCCGGACGGAATATTTAGTTCATTTCTTAAACAACCGAGTTCCAAACAATCTTTTGTGCCTGCTGCAGCACCATTGTAACCGGTAGTTAAAATTCTTTTATCTCTTACGATAACCGCTCCTACATGGTGTCTTACACAAGTTGACCTTTCGGCAACAAGCCATGCAAGTTTCATAAAATATTCGTCCCAAGACGGTCTTGATATTTTTTCTATGTTTTCCATAATTAAAGATTAAACAAAAATTTTAATATTATTGTCAAACCGGAACGGCAGAGGGATAGAGGGATGGAAAAGGCAACGACAAGCTTAGAGTTTAACGACAACGACGAGATCCCGCATCAAGTGCGGGATGACAGAACGGCAGCTTAGGGCTTATTAAAAATCGCAAAGCGTTTTTGGAAGATTGGAGGATTAGTAACTACTAACGGCAACGGCGGAACGGCGATAACGGCGAGATCCCGCATCGAGTGCGGGATGACAGACGGAAACGACAGAGGATTGGAGGATTGAAAACTACCAACGGCGAGCATAGACAAAATATTCTTATTTAGGTAAAATATTTAAGATATATGTTATTTATATATATATTTCTTTTACGGAGATAAAAATGAAAAATTTATGGTCTTACGATAAGCAAGGACAATGTGTAGTAAAAGATGCAAGAAGTTTAAAACAACCTTTAATTCACATGATAGCAAACTGCCCGAAATATTTTTCTATATGTGATAATTTTTTAAGAGGTTTTTCGGGTTTTGATTATACGAGAATGTTCGGTGAATTCGACGGTCCGAACTTTCCTAAAGGACAAGCAAGATTTATTTGGATAAGAGAAGGAAAACAAACCTGGCTTGTTAACAATTATGATTTAACAGACAAACAAACATCCAACCCGAAATACGAAATGGGGTTGGGTTACGTAAACTTTTACGGTTCATCCAAGAAATTAAATTTAGATGTTAAAACTACAATATTTGTTCCGTTGGAAGAAATGGCGGAATTGTGGCTCGTAGATATTACAAACAATTCTAAAAAAGATAAAGTTATAGATTTTATCCCCACGGTACCTATTTACGGCGGAAGCAGAGCTTATGTTGAATATCACAGAGATGTTGTAAGACTTTATAATAAAAGCGAAGTAAAAAACAGTATAAAAATTCTTCCCGGACTTGAATGGATAGAAGGTTCAACCGATTCAAGTGATATTTGTTACTTTATGAGTGCGGAAACTCAAACAGGTAAAAAAGGTAACAGATTTTATTCCGACAGAGAAACTTTCCTCGGACCTAACAATATGTGGTTAAAGCCGGATTCAATATTAAATGACATTGCTCCGCAAAAACAATGTTACGGTAAAGAAGCGGTAGGTGCGATAGAATTTAAAAAGATAAAAATTCCTGCAGGAAAAACAGTAAGCTTTGTTGTAATAAACGGTATAACATTTACGGGCAGCAAAGATGCAGACAAATTAATAAAAAAATATTCTTATAAGAATGCAGTTAAAGCATTTGATGATTTAAATAAATACTGGCAGGAAAGAGCATCGAGAGTACAAATAACAACAGCAAACAAAGAGTTTGATAATTTGTGGAACAATTGGTGGTGCTACCAATTATCTATGAGATATTGGTTCGGAAACACCGCACATCCTCAAACGGATTACGGTTCAGACTTTGCAGGTTGGAGAGATTTTTGGCAAGACATGATGGCGGCAACAGTAATAGATCCGAAAGGTCTTGAAGAAAGAACAATGAAAACTCTTGAAGGTATAAGACTTGACGGAACAAACGCTACGAGATTTTTCGCAAGAACAAAAGAATTCGGCAGCGACGAAGTTAACGGTTTGTGGTGCGATCATCCTTATTGGACGGCACAAACGGTTATGATACTTGCAAACTTTTTAGGTGACAAAAAATTCTTGTTCAGAGACGGAATAGGTTACTTTAAAGATTGTTATCAAAACAGAGGCGAATCAAAAAACGATAAATGGAAAAAAGGTTATATCGAAAATCAAAAAACAACATCCGGCAAAAAATATACCGGAACGGTTATTGAACATATGCTTGTTCAAATAGAAACAATGTTTTATGATGTAGGAAACAACAATCTTTTAAAACAAAAAAGAGCCGATTGGAACGATGCAGTCGATCAAGTTAAAGGTGAAAATGTAACGTTCTCTTTCGCACTTGCACAAAATTGTAACGAAATTGCAGACTTGTTGGAAAAGACAGCTAACGATTTAAATATTAAAGAAATAGAAGTTTTTGCGGAATTGGCAGACCTTATCCAAAACTTTGACGACAAAGCAAAAGATATTCCGGCAAAACAAAGACAAGCTGTTTTGGCAAAATATTTAAGTAAAGTTAACGATGCAATTTCCGGTAAAAAGGTTAAAGTTAAAATTTCTAAAATATTGAAAGATTTAAGAACAAAAGCTCAGTTTGTTATAGATAATGCAAACAAAAAAGCTTTCAACGGATATTATTACAGCGGATACATTTTCGCAGACGGAAAACCTGTAGATACAATTTGGAATAAATCTGCATTAAACAAAAAGAATCCTACATCAAACGATTTTGAAATGATGTTAATGCCGCAAACTTGGTCACTTGTTTCCGGCGGTGCAAAGAAAATCGGTGCGGAACAAACCGTTATAGATTCAGTATTTAAATATTTGTTCGATACAACAACCGGTGCATTAAAATTAAATTATCCCGCTTATACGAAATTCAATAAAGCCATAGGAAGAATAACAGGATTTGCTCCGGGAACAAAAGAAAACAATGCTTTATTTTCTCATGCAAACTTGTTCTTTGTTTGGGCTTTAATAAAACAAGGAATGCCCGATTTAGCTTATAAAGTATTTTCCGGAATAAATCCTTTAAATCACGAACACGAAATAATAAGAACAGGTCCGTGGATACCGGAATATTATATTTCCAACGATAATCCGAACATTGCAGGAAGAGGTGAATATCCTGTTCTTACAGGATCTTGTGCTTGGACGAGATATGCTTTCCAAAACTTTTTCTTCGGTGTAAAGGGCGTTTTTGAAGGGTTATCTATAGATCCGCATTTACCTGCAAATAAAGATTTTCAAAAATGTAAATTATTTATAAAATTCAGAAATGCAAACTATGATATAAGTTTTGAAAATCCGAAATTAAAGAAAAATTCAACAGCAAAAGAAATAATTGTTGACGGTAAAAAAATTGAAGGTAATATTATAAAACCGTTTAAATCAGGAACTCATAAAGTTACCGTAATATTGGGATAGAATATGAAAAAGTTTTTAATTTTATTTTTATTGTTATGTATTGCTTGTATAGGTTATTCGGACACATTAAATGTGAGAGTAATTGTTAATTCCATGGATATTGTTTCCCCTGACGGAGATGTAAAAACTTACACAGTAGCCGAAGATGTTCCGGATATACCGTATTCTTCAAAAATTATTGCAAACGGAATGTTAATTTTAAATTATCATTCTGCGGGTATAGTTTTAAAGAACAGGCAAGGTCTTTTTGTTTCGAAACATCCTATAACAAATGTGTTAATGTTTTCTAAGATAGAAAATTCAAGATCGGGACCGATTTTGATATATTTTAATTCTACTACGATAGCACAAATGAGTGCAGATACGGTATTTTCTTTAAAACACGACGAAAAGGATAATTCGGTAACATTAGAAATTGTTGACGGAAATGCAATAATGAAAATTAACGAAGAAGAAATAGAGTTTGTAACCGGAGAAACATTTAAACATCAATTTAAAGGTGAATATCATGCCATTTAAATTTTTCAATTTAAAAATTAAAGATGTTGTGTTAATCGAGTCGGTAAAATTTAAAGACGACAGAGGTTTTTTTGAGGAAGTATTTAAAGTACCCGACTTTAAAAATTCGGGAATAGATTTAAATGTAAAACAAATAAATTTCTCACACTCTACAAAAGGCGTCTTAAGAGGATTACATTATCAACTTGCACCATTTGCTCAAGCAAAGTTGGTTAGAGTAATACACGGAAGAATATTTGATGTTGCCGTAGATTTAAGAGTCGGCTCTTCCACTTTCGGTAAATGGGTAGGTGCGGAACTTTCACCGGAAGGACAAAATATGCTTTTTATTCCGGAAGGATTTGCTCACGGGTTTGAGGTTTTATCCGATGAGGTTGATTTTGAATATTATTGTTCAAACATTTATTCCCCCGAACACGAAAGAGGAATTTTGTATAACGATCCTTTTTTGAAAATTGATTGGCATACAATAAATCCGAAACTTTCAAAGAAAGATTTGGTTTATCCTACATTTGAATTTGCAGAACACAATTTTGAGTACAAACTTTAAAAATTGCGGAGCAATTTTTAGCTTATAGAAAAATCCTGTGGATTTTTCGCTTAAAGCTTATAGTTTATAACGGCAACGGCGAGACGTTGCGCGGAATGTTTGCCCACCTTACAAGGGCAAATCATCCGAAGATCCCGCATCAAGTGCGGGATGACAGATGGGAACGGCGAAACGGCAGAGGTATAGAGGGATGGAAGTATAGAGGGATGGAAAAGGCAACGACAAGCTTAGAGCTTATAGCTTAAAGCTTATAGTTTAACAACAACGGCGGGATCCCGCATCAAGTGCGGGATGACAGACAAAAACTACAAACAAGGTTTTGATATGAAATATATAATTACCGGAAGTTCCGGACAGTTAGCAAAAGCATTTATTAAAAAATTTACGGAATCAAACATTGATTTTATTGCACCGACAGAACAAGACCTTGATATAACAAACAAAGAAAAAATATCCAATATCTTTTCCCAATATAATCCCGATGTGGTTATAAATTGTGCCGCATATAACAATGTGGAAGCCGCTCAACAAAACAACACAAAAGCTTTTTTAATAAACAAAACTGCCGTAACTAATTTGGTTGATGAAGCCAAGAAATATAATGCAAAATTTGTTCATTTCGGAACAGATTATGTTTTCGACGGAACAAAAAATGATTTATATGTTGAAACCGATAAAACAAACCCTTTAAACGAATACGGAAAAAGTAAACTTGCAGGTGAACAAGAAGCACTCAAATACAGTAATAGTTTAGTTTGCAGGTTAAGTTGGGTTATAGGTGAAGGACAACAAAATTTCTTATTTAAATTATCCGGATGGTTAAAAAACAATAAAACAGTTAAAGTTTCAAGTGATGAAGTTTCCGTGCCGTGTTTTAGTTTTGATATAGCAGATACAATAATGAAAGCATTAGACAACAATTTGTCCGGTTTATTTCATCTTACAAATTCCGGAAAATGTTCAAGATATGAATTAGCTAAAGAATTTGTAAAACTCAATAACTTCGATAATGAAATAGTGCCTGTTCCCATGGCAAGTTTCAATTCCAAAGTTCAAAGGCCGCTATTTACGGCAATGTCTAATAAAAAGATATCAAAAGAGTTAAATATAACAATTCCCGAATGGAACATTTCTTTAAAAAAATTGTTACAAAACAATTTTTTCAGTTTATAGTTTGTAGTTGTCATCCCGCACTTGATGCGGGATCTTCGGATGATTTGCCCTTGTAAGGTGGGCAAACATTCCGCGCAACGTCTCGCCGTTGCCGTTCTAAACTATAAGCAAAAAATTCGTAGAATTTTTTAATAGGCTTTAAGCTAAAATTCTTAATTTTATTACTTTAAAAAGATATTTTATTAAAGTGAATGTTTTTAATTTGGATGTTCCGGAAGCTCTTTCCAAAAATGCTATAGGATATTCCTTAATATTTGCTTTTGTTTTCTTTGCATAGTAGAGCATTTCCGTTACAATAAACGGATCGGAAGCTTTTAATTTATCTATATATTGTTCTACAATTTCTTTCTTAAACATTCTATATCCGGATGTAGCATCCGCAACTTTTACTCCTATACAAAACTGTAAATATCTTCTTGAAAGATGACTTACTATTTGTCTTAAGAAACCTCTTTGTGTATCGGAACCGCCTTTAACATATCTTGAACCGATAACAACATCACAACTGTTTATAAGTTCTCTGAAATCTTTAATATATTTAGGATTGTGTGAACCGTCACCGTCTAATTCGACAATATATTTGTAACCTTTTTGTATCCCCCACTTGAAAGCATCTATTCCGGCATATCCTCTGCCTCTTTTTTCTTTTCTTAACAACAAATGTACTTTAGGATTTTCTTTTGCCATTTCTTCTACAATTTTGTATGTTCCGTCGGGTGAAACATCATCTGCAACAAGAACTTCTATATCTTCAACTCCGCAATTCAATATATCGTTTACAACTGTTTTTATATTTGTTGCTTCATTATAAGTACAAACAACTGCCAAAGTATCCATGTTATCCTCTAATAAATATAAGTTTGTATAGCATCCAAAACATTTTCTACAGAAACTTTATCCATACATTTTACTTTTTTGTTGCAATCCGGTTTGTAACAGCAATTACATTCCATTGATACAATTTTTATTCCCCTGCCATACATTTCAATTTCGTTGTATGATGTAGGTCCGAAAATAGCAACAACATTCTTTTTCAAGCCTAAAGCCGCATGCATTGCCATTGTATCTCCGCAAACGACCAAATCGCACAAATCCACCATCGCAAAAAATTCTTGAACGGAATTATCCGTTCCGGTAGAATATACATTTTTAATTTTCTGTTTAAGTATTAATTTTATTTCTTCTTCATCATCTTTACCGCCGAGCAATAAAATATTGTAATCTTTAGACGATAAAATTTTTATAAGTTTTATATATTTTTCTATTCTCCATTTTTTCATAACCCATCTTTTTCCCGCACTCGGGTTAATACCTATAACTTTGTTCTTGTTTAATTTCAATGAAGATTTTAATTTTTTTGCTTTTTGTTCGGCTTCTTTTGATATAGGAACAACAATTTCATAATTATCTTTTTTAAGTTCACAAATATTTGCCATCCAATATTGGTAAGTGTGTTCGTTTTCTTTCTTTAAATTGTCGTAAGCACTTGCAGGCAACCATTTTTTTGCATATTCGTTTGAACCGACTATTTTTCTTGATTTATCGAGATAGTATCCGATTATTTTATCCGCAAAAACAAGTTTGGTAAAAGATAAACTTTCAGGCGATAAGTCCAAGTTTATAACTATATCGTATTTTGTTGAAGACAAGAATTCAAAAACTTTGTTATCGTTGGGAATAATAATGTCTATATATTTGTTTCCGACTAAGACATCAACATTTTTTTTGTCTACCAACCAATCTATTGTGGAATTTTTATACTTTTCTTTTAATCCTTCCAATATAAAAGTTGTTCTTAAAACATCGCCCATTGCACCTAATTTAACAATCAAAATTTTTGTTTGTTTTGATTTTTTGTTTACGGAAACATACTTTTTACATGAAGAACAGACAGCACCGTTTTCTTTTTGATATTTGCACGGCCTGTCCAAAGGAAAATTTATACAGTCTGAATATAACTTATAATTTAGTTTTTTCATAATTTTTGATTTTAGCATATTAAATTTTGCTTTGCAAAATTGAGGGATTGGAGGATTGGAGGATTGGAGGATTGGAAGATTGGAAGATTAGAGGATTGGAAACGGCGGAACGGCGATAACGGCGAGATCCCGCATCAAGTGCGGGATGACAACAACTACAAACAGCCGTTGTGATGTTGACAAAAAAGATTTAAAAATATAAAATAATTGGATATTAGTTGTAAGGAATCGCGGGGTGGAGCAGCCCGGTAGCTCGTCAGGCTCATAACCTGAAGGTCGTAGGTTCAAATCCTGCCCCCGCAACCATTTAAAAAAAAGGCTTATGCTAAAAGCATAAGTTTTTTTTTACTTACAAGTACTTATTTTTAAAATTTCTCATTTTCAAGTACAAAAGCTATTCATTTAAAATTTTTAAAGCCGTACTCCAACTTGATTTTTCCTAACGACCTAATGTAACGGAAAAATCTTCAATCATGTTCGCACTAAAAAACTTTTTAAATTTATAGTTTTTTACTTTAAAAATTTTTGCATTCATGGACAGCTTTTATCGTACTTTTCAAATGAAAATTTTAAAAGATATTTATCTGCTGTTCAGCATTTTTTCTGTCAGTTCCGCGGCATAAACGACAAATCTTTCGCATGGTCTTACTTTATAATATTCCGGAGTTCTTTTTTCCGGCATGGAAACATCTTTTTTGATATTGGCAAGTGACATTAACAACTCTTTACAAATTACAGTTCCGAATTTATCGGTAAATTGTTTTGCCAAATTTTGTATCAACTTATAATGTTGATTCTTCAAATTCATATCTTGGCTGTCTATATAACCGTATTTTAACCCTGCAATCATAAACATTGCCGTTACAGCACCACAAACTTGTCTTAATCCCCCCATACCGCCGCCGAAAGAAGAAGATAGTTTTAAACCGGTTTCCAAATCCATACCTAAATCTTGACAAAATGCAGCAAATACGGACTGTGAGCAATTATATCCTTTTCTGAAATATTCTTGTGCTTGTTCCTGCTTTGTCATATTAAAACCCCGTTAAACTTAATTTAAGTTAAGTTTACATTATTTTTAACTTTTTATCTATATAACAAGAAACAGCAACTCGGATATGAGTTGCTGTTTCTTTATATAACTTTTAATTGAACATTTTTCGGAAGTGCCGAGGGCGGGACTTGAACCCGCACGCCGCCTAAGCAACTTGAGATTTTGAGTCTCACGTGTCTGCCAATTCCACCACCTCGGCAATGTCCAATTATTTTACATTATAATTTTTTTTTAGTCAATAAAACAAAAACTACTTCTGTACTTTTCCCTGATTTGCAACAGCTTCCATAGCTTTTTTAACTGCTTCAGGATCACCTACATAATAACTCTTAATAGGTTTTAAGTTTTCGTCCAATTCATAAACCAAAGGCATTGCTGTAGGAATATTTAAATTAACGATATTTTCATCGCTGATATTGTCCAAATATTTTACCAATGCTCTTAAGCTGTTACCGTGAGCAGCTATAATTATTTTCTTACCTTCTTTTATTTTAGGAGCAATTTCACTGTTCCAAAAAGGTATAACTCTTGCAACCGTATCTTTTAAACATTCCGTTAAAGGAATATCTTTTTTATCAACGTTTTTATATCTCGGATCGTTACCTGCATATCTTTCATCACTTGTTGAAAGAGGTTCAGGCGGAGTATCATAACTTCTTCTCCAAATTTTTACTTGTGCTTCACCAAACTTTGCGGCTGTTTCTGCTTTATTCAAACCTTGTAAAGAACCGTAATGTCTTTCGTTCAATCTCCAAGATTTTTCTACAGGTATCCATAACAAATCCATTTGTTCCAAAACATTATTTAAAGTTTTTATAGCTCTTTTCAAAACGGAAGTATATGCTAAATCAAAAGAAAAACCTTCTTTCTTTAAATCTTGACCTGCTTTTATTGCTTCCTGAGTTCCTTTTTCGGATAAATCAACATCTGTCCATCCGGTAAATTTGTTTTCTTTGTTCCAAACACTTTCGCCATGTCTAATCAAAACTAATTTGTACATCTTTACATCCTCCCGTATATTCTTAATTTATTATTAATAATGTATCTTAATTATTATAGCATTTTATTATCTTTTTTTATAAAGTAAAGATATAATAAAAATTATGCAGGAAACCAATATTATCGTTGCTCCGACCGGTATAGAAAAAAATGTGGAAATAAACAAACCCGTAACACAAGCCGATACGGCAAAAAATACCGATAACAAATACATTTTTGTTAAACTGTAAGTAAGTTGGTATGCCGTAGCCGCCGGCAACGATATTAAGCTGTATATTAAAAGTCCGCCGATGGATTTTAAGTTTATACTTATCGTAGAACATAACAATAATACCATCAAAGTAAAAATTAAATTTTCCGGTATTCCGCATGATTTTGAAATTTCTCTGCTGAAAAACAGTGCAATTATTCCCCTGTGAAAGAAAATTGCAAACAATATTAATATTATTGTGATAACGGTATTTACAAATACATCGCTTAATGTGGATATTAATAAGTTTCCCCAAAATAAGCTGAATAAATCGGTTATATGTTCTTTGAATAAACCCGCAAAAATGAAAGCTACAGCAATACTGAAAGAAAACAATAAATTTATTGAAATGTTATTTTGGCTTTTTATTCTCCTGGATATAGGATTTATCATAAATGCCGCCAATATACAAAACACAAATCCGGACAAAACAGGATTAATTCCGAGAAACAAACCTACTATTGCACCGGCAAATGCACAATGTGCAATGGTAACACCGATAAACGGAATATTTAACAATAATATCCACACACCGATAATTCCGCAGGACAAGCCCGCTAAAATCGATAATATTATTGCTCTGTTAAAAAAAGAATAATTAAAAAAGTCTAAAAGTTCGAACATGAAAAAATTACTCCGTAATTTTAGCTTATGGCTTATTAAAAAATCCTGCGGATTTTTTGCTTAAAGCTTAAAACTTAAAGTTTAGAACGACAACAACGAGATCCCGCATCAAGTGCGGGATGACAGACTTAACGACAAACGACCAACTATAAACTACCAACGGCAGCTTAGAGCTTATTAAAAAATCCTGCGGATTTTTTGCTTAAAGCTTATAGTTTAGAACGACAAACAGCGAGACGTTGCGCGGAATGTTTGCCCACCTTACAAGGGCAAATCATCCGAAGATCCCGCATCAAGTGCGGGATGACAGACATTATGACAATTTATAATTTACGATTTCGCCTTTTTCAAGAACGATTTCCCTGTTACAACATTTCGGTTTTTGTTCTAAATTATGCAATACAATTAAAAGAGTATGCTCTTTATCAGAATGTATATCTTCTATAATTTCAATAATATTTTTTTGAGATTTTATATCAAGATTGGATAACGGTTCATCCAACAAGATAATATCGGCCTGTTGTGCCAAAACTCTTGCTATCGATACTTTTTGCATTTCCCCGCCGGACAGTTTTCCTACAGGGGTATTCAACAATTTATGTATATCAAGTTTTGCGGCAATATTTTCAACAAGCAAGTTGTCTTGTTTCGATAATTTTTTAAATATCCCTTTCCTTGCCGTTATTCCTATTTCTATAACCTGCTTAACCGTTATAGGAACATTTTCTTCAAATTTATTTATCTGCGGAATATAGCCGATTCTTTTTTTTATTTCGTTATCCGAATTATTATTAAATATTTTGATTGTTCCGCTCGTGGGTTTTACTAAACCGTTGATTATTTTAAACAATGTGGTTTTCCCCGCACCGTTATGACCGGATATACTTACACAATCACCTTTATTTATATTCAGATTTATGTTTTTGAGTATATATTTATCGGAATATATAAGATTTACATTTGATAGAGATATAGCGGAAGGAATCATTTTTGTTCCAGTGCCTTATTTATTTTATCGATATTGTTTTTTAAAGTATTTATATAAGATCTGCCGAGAACAAAATTGCTTATAATGATATGATTCATTTTTAAATCTTCTGCCAGTGTTCTGCCGACATCGGTTCCCGCCTGCAAATTATCCACGACATATTTAACTTTTTCTTTTTTTATTTTTTTCGTAAGCATTAACATTTCCGCTGACGACATATTGCTTGATTTACCGTACGACATAACAATATCAAAGCCCAACCATTCCATGAAAGTTGATATCTGCGAGTTGCACACAATTTTTTCGTTATATTTGTTGTAACCGTTTTTTGCTATTTCTTCCGCTAAAAAATTTACTCTGAAAGAATAATCCAAAAAGTTCTGTTCATAAAAATCTTTATTATCGCTATCCCAAATAGATAACAAGTCTAACAATTCCCGTGCGGCTCTTAAATTTATATAAGGAATCATATAATTTCCTCTTGTTTTTAATTCTCTGTAGACCATACCCAATCTGGTTATTTTGTATTTTAAATCTTTAATCCACGGTTGCCAATGATGATATAAAACTATATTACACTTATTGATTTCTTTTATTGTTTTGGCATCGATATCGTAACTTCCTGGACATATCGAGGTAGGAATAATGGTAAAAACTTCTATTTTATCTTTACATATTTCATCTAAAAGATCAGCCAAATTTGAAGTTGTAACGGCTATTTTTATTTTTTTATCAATAGCCGGATTCGAATAAGCAAAAATGATATTGGGAAGAAGAAAAAGAGCCGATATTAAAACTAATATTTTCAATTTCATTGTTTTGCCTCTTTATTTGTTTCTTTTTCCGGTTCTTCTTTTTGAGAATCTTCTTCAAAAACAAATTCCATTTCGTTTTCCGCAACGACATCAAAAACAATTTTTGCTTCTTTTTCTATTTCTTTCGGTTTCGTTTTTAAATAATTTAGTCTCTTTTCGTATTTTTCGTTTTCATTTATAAGTTTTTCCGTATTTGTTTTAAGCTTATGAATTTCAATTAACCTTGAAATAAATTGGGATGTGGAAGAATTAAAAATAATACATAAAAATGTAATAAAGATTATTCCTATCACAATATATTTAAAAACAGCTTTACTTCTTTCTTCTTTTTTCATATTTTTTCTCTTAATTAAATTATAATTCCACCACCGATAACATAAGGACCGTCATAAAATACCGCGGATTGTCCCGGTGTAACGGAAGCTTGTTCATTATTGAACAATATTATATCTTTGGAAATAAGTGCCGATGCCGGTTCATGCATTCTTCTTATTTTAACATCGGCTTTAAAATTATTACCGTCGAATTTATTCGATACAAATGTTATATCTTTGATTTTTGCAACTCTTGAAAAAACATCTTTTTTTGTTCCCACAATAAGTGTATTTGTTGCTTTATCCATTTTAAGAACATATACAGGTTCGGGAGTCGTTATACCGAGCCCGCTTCTTTGCCCGATTGTATAAAAAATCAATCCCTTATGTTTACCGAGTTTTTTACCGTTAACATCGACGATAAGTCCCGGTAACACTTTTTTATTAAAATCTTTTATATTTTTTTGCAAGAACTCGTGATAAGTTTTTTCTATAAAACAAATTTCCTGACTATCCGGTTTATTGGCAACAGGAAGATTTGCGGAAGTCGCTATGTTTCTTATTTCTTCTTTCGTATAATCCGCCAAAGGAAACATTAAGTTTTTAAGTTCATTTTGTGTTAATCTGTAAAGAAAATATGTTTGATCTTTAGATTTATCTTTACCGATTTTCAATTTATATTCATCGTCCGTTTTTTCTATCTTTGCATAATGGCCTGTAGCCAAATAATCGAATCCTTCTTTTTTTGCATAGTCGAGCAAAAGCCCGAACTTTATTTTTTCGTTACAAAGTATACACGGATTCGGTGTTGTTGCAGACAAATAAGACGTTATAAAATTATTTATGATAGTATCTTGAAATTCTTTTTGTAAGTCGAGCACATAATGTTTGATATTTAAAAAATCGCAAACTTTCTTGGCATCTTCTATTGCCTGTAAAGATACGGATGCTCTCGAGTGAGAATCGTATAACTTCAATGTAAGGGCGGAAACATCAAATCCTTGTTGTTTTAACAAATAAGCAGTTGTGGAAGAATCTACTCCGCCGGATAATGCTACTAAAACTTTTTTCATTTTAAACCATAATATTGACAAGATCCCGCATCGAGTGCGGGATGACAGATGATATGTGTTATTTTTTTGTTTCTTCCAAGTATTTTTGATAACCGATTTTATTTAATTTTTCGTCTTTACTTAGAATTTGTTCTTTCATTTCTTTTCTGTATTGTAACAGTTTTTCCGAAACAGCTTTATTGCTTACAGCAATAATTTCTAAAGCAAATATCGCTGCATTTTTTGCACCCGCTTTACCTATAGACATACATGCTACCGGTATTGAAGGCGGCATTTGTGCTATGGAAAAAAGAGCATCCATTCCGGAAAGAGCTTTCCCTTCCATAGGAACACCTATTACGGGAAGAATTGTTTCCGAAGCTACAACCCCCGGAAGAGCCGCAGACATTCCCGCAACAGCTATAAAAGCCTTTGCACCGTTTGTAACGGCATTATTTACACACTGTTTAACAAATTCAGCCGTTCTGTGTGCGGAAGCAATATTTACGGAATATTTAATACCGAACTTATCGAATATTTTTAAAGTTTCGGCAACTACCGGTAAATCGGAATCCGAACCCATTATAACTGCAACATCTATTTGTTTATCCATTTTAATGCCCTCTGTGCAATATCTTTTCTATAATGCATTTTATCGAAAGTAACTTTAGGTATTACCGCATAAACTTTATCTATTGCCGATTTTATATCGTCTGCAATAGCTGTTAATACCAAAACTCTTCCGCCGGATGTTAAAACATTACCCTGTTCATCTTTTTTTGTTCCGGCATGAAATACTATTGCTTCATCTTCTTTAACGGTATCCAATCCGAAAATCTTAATGTTTTTTTCATATTTTTCAGGATATCCGCCGGAAGCAAGAACAACACATACAGCCGATTTTTTTGACCATTTTATATCTATTTCGTTTAATGTTCCGTTAATGGTATGTTCAACGATATCTACCAAATCCGTTTCAAGTAACGGTAATATAACTTGTGTTTCGGGATCTCCGAACCTGCAATTAAATTCCAAAACATAAGGTTTACCGTTATCTACCATGAAACCTATATATAAAATACCTTTATAATCTATATTTTCTTTTTGTAAGCCGTTCATAATGTTGGGCATTACCTGTTCTTTAACTTGTTTTAAAAGTTCCGGTGTTGCTATCGGGGCAGGTGCATAAGCTCCCATACCGCCGGTATTTAAACCTTTATCTCCGTCGTAAACTCTTTTATGATCCTGTGCCGCAGGCATTATTGAAAAATGTTTGCCGTCTACAAAAACCAAAACCGATGTTTCCTGCCCTTCCAACCATTGTTCAAAAATTATTTTATCACCTGCGGAGCCGAAAGATTTATCTTGCATCATATTCTTTATTGCAGCAAGAGCTTCCTGCCTGTTTTGGCACATTACAACGCCTTTACCTGCCGCAAGTCCGTCCGCTTTTACAACAACTTTTTTATTTTCTTCCCACTCGGTTTCAAGAAATTGTTTTGCTGAATTATAGTCGGTAAACGTATGATAAGCAGCGGTAGGCACATTATATTTTTGCATAAAATCTTTTGCAAAACTTTTGCTTGCTTCAAGCAATGCACCCTTTTTCGAAGGTCCGAATATTTTTAAACCTTTGGAAGTAAAATAGTCTACAACTCCCAATGCCAAAGGAACTTCCGGTCCGACGAATGTATAGTCTATTTTATTTTCCGTTGCAAATTTTGCAAGAGATTCAAAATCGTCGACTTTAATATTTATTATTTCCGCCTGCTTTGAAATTCCCGCATTGCCCAATGTACAATAAATTTTATCTACTTTCGGGCTCTGTGCAAGTTTCCAAATAATGGCATGTTCTCTTCCGCCGTTACCTATAACTAAAAATTTCATTTTTGCCCCACACTAAAAGATATACTTATCAAAGAATTTAACCACAACCAAAAATGTTAAAAAAGCAATTATAAAAGTCGCTATCATTATGTACCAATTCGACTTTATAAGTGTCGAGATATTATTATTCTTACCGCTTTTTTGCATTGCGTATTTACATCTTAATTCTTTACTCAAATCTGCATACTCGGTAAAGTTTGAACAAGAATCTTGTTCCTTTTTCCATTTGCAGTCAACCATACAAAAAACTTTTCCGTTCCCTTCAACATCGACATTGTTGTCGCCTTGAAAAAGACAAGTAATACAGCTTTTCATTTTATTACCCCTTTCCCCTGTTTTATTTTAAATAATCTATTGCATTTTGGAATATTTTCTTTCCCCAACCGTAAACACCGTCGTAACCTTCTCTTGACGGATGTTGTAAAGCATAAATATATCTTTCCGGATGAGGCATAAGTCCGAAAACATTACCTTTTTTATTGCAAATACCTGCTATTGCATTTAATGAACCGTTCGGATCTTGCGGATAAACGGTATCTTTTCCGTTTTTATCGCAATATCTAAATACTACCTGATTATTTTTTTCTATTTCATCAAGTATCTTTTTATCAGCAACAAATTTCCCTTCACCGTGTGCTACCGGAAGAGAAATAACATCGGGCAAATCTCTCGTCCACAAACATAATGTTCTGTCGTTAGCTTTTTTTTCCGTTTTTAAATGAACCCATCTGCATTCGAATTTATTTGAATCGTTGTAAGATAATGTTGAAATCTGTTCGAATTTTTCCGGTTTAGGTAAAAGTCCCATTTTTACAAGAATTTGGAAACCGTTACAAATACCGATTATCGGTTTACCCGACAATGCAAACTTTTTAACATTGTCGCCTAACTTATATTTTATTTCGTTTGATAAGATTTTACCCGAAGCGATATCGTCTCCGTAGGAAAAGCCTCCCGGAACCGCTAAAATATCGTAAGATAAAATTTTACTTTTACTTGATATCAATTCGTTTATATGAACTCTGTCGACTGTTGCTCCGCAAAGTTCAAATGCCGATTTCAATTCATAATCACAATTTGTTCCTGCCGTTCTTATAATAATTACTTTTATTTTTTTCATTTTAGTTTACCATTGCAAAGTTTTTTGCCATGCCTTTTGTAAATTTTTTATATTTTCTTTAACGGAAATTTTTGATTTTTTAGATTCCAATTTTAAAAACTTATCGTCTGAAACTTCACCGATTTTAGATACTGCAATACCTTTAAACAACTTTTCGAATTTTGCAATATTTTCAGGTGAAACTTCAACTAAAAATCTTGTATTACTTTCTGAAAATAAAGTTTCGGCTATTGTCATTTTTTCGGATGTTTTTATTGCATCCGCATTTATATTTACACCTTTATCTCCGGCGAAAGCCATTTCCGATATTGCGGTAATAACACCGCCTTCGGAACAATCGTGACAAGATTCCAACAAACCTTCGTTTATCGCATTGAAAATTGTTTTCATTGTTTTTTTGGAAACATTAACATCCAAGTCGGGAACTATTCCGTTTTTAAAGTTTTTAATTTTCGAATAAACGGATGCACCCAATTCGTTTTTGGTTACACCTATCAAATAAATACTGTTACCTGCATTTTTCAAATCCATTGTAATGGTTTTGTTTACATCTTCGATAACAGACATCGAAGATACCAAAAATGCCGGAGGTATAGAATATGTTTTGCCGTCTATTGTATATTCGTTGTATAAACTGTCTTTACCGGAAATAAACGGAACACTGTAACCCAACGATAAATCGTAAGCAGCCTGTGCGGCTCTTACAAGACTTCCCAAAATTTCAGGTTTATTGGGATTTCCCCAACAGAAGTTGTCGAGCAACGAAATCTTTTCCGGATTTGCACCGACACAAACCGCGTTTCTCATTGCTTCTTCTATTGATGATGCCGTCATTTTATAAGTATCGATTTTACCGTATTCCGGATTTATACCGTTGGATAAAACAACTCCTTTTTTTGTACCTTTAACAACCGTATAAGGCCAAATTACCGCGGCATCTTGAGGTCCGGAATTTTCTATTGAACTTCCCTGTAAAGGTTTTACTACCGTTTGTCCCTGAACTTCGTGGTCGTATTGTCTTATTATCCAATCTCTCGAACAAACATTTATGTCAGCCAAAACTTTTTTAATATCTTCCTGCAAAGTTTTTGCCGATACTTTTACGGGAGATTGTTTTTTTATTTGTTTTTGTTTCCATACGGCTTTTCTTGTCGGTTTCGGAACTCCTCCGTGCAAGAAAGACATTTCCATATCCGCAACAATTTCTTTACCGTATTTCAACAAAAGTTTACCGTCGTTTGTAAACTTTCCTATAAATGTAGCTTCAACATTTTCTTTTTTAAACAAATTCAAAATTTTGTTTTTGTTTTTCGGAGGAACGGCAAAAACCATTCTTTCCTGAGCTTCGGAAATCCATATTTCCCAAGGGGCAAGCCCTTTATATTTTAAAGGAACGGTTTGAAGATCTATAACAAGACCTGTTTTTTCTCCGAGCTCACCGGCAGCACTTGAAAGACCTCCGGCTCCGCAATCCGTAACCGCTCTGTATAGGTTAAGATCTCTTGCTTTAAGCATGGTATCCAAAACTTTCTTTTCAACAATAGGATTGCCGATTTGAACAGCACTGACATCGGATTCTTTGTCGAGTTCAACGGAAGAAAATGTTGCTCCGTGAATTCCGTCTCTGCCTGTTCTGCCGCCGACAACCAAAACCAAATCGCCGGGCTTAACTTCTTTTTCGGATTTATTCTTGGGAATTATTCCCATCGTTCCGCAATATACCAACGGATTTGCCATATATCCTTTATCAAAAAACACTCCGCCGTTAACGGTAGGTATTCCCATTCTGTTACCATAATCTCTGACACCGGAAACAACACCTTTTGCTATTCTTTTGGGATGATGCATTCCTTCCGGAACTTCACTTGCTTTTGTGTCGGGAAGGCCGAAACAAAAAACATCGGTATTTGCCAACGGTTTTGCACCGAGACCTACACCTAAAATATCTCTTATAACTCCGCCTATACCCGTTGCAGAACCTCCGTAAGGTTCAAGAGCGGAAGGATGATTGTGTGTTTCAACTTTAAAAGCAACACCGTTTGTTTTATCGAAATCTATAACACCGGCATTATCTTTAAATACGGAAATACACCAATCTTTGTTCAATTTCATAGTCGCATTGAAAATCGTTTCTTTCAAAAGATTTTTGTATTTTGTTACTTTTTTCTTACCGCCTTTTTCTTCGGTGTATTCGATGTTACCGGTAAGAGTTTTGTGTTTGCAATGTTCACTCCATGTTTGAGCTATTGTTTCAAGCTCGACATCGGTAGGATTTCTCTTTATGTTACGGAAATATTTTTGAACTTCTTTCATTTCCACGAGCGAAAGAGAAAGGACACTTTTTCTGCTTAATTCCACCAACTGTTTGTCATTTAAATTTAAAATTTCTATTGTGTTTACTTTCATTTTGTTAAATATTCCTGAATTAAAGTATTTGCCAACAATCCTGTAGCAATTTTTTTCAATTTTTTATCGTCTATATTTTTGCCTTTAAGACAATATTTTTTACCTGTTTTTACAACCAAATCTTCTTTTATACCCAAATCTTTTATTGCTTTTACAACACTTTCGCTAACCGTGTCGGTTACACCGTGTTTATACCAAACTTCTATGGAATTTTTTTCCAACTTTTTATCTTCCAAAGATTTGTACTGTTTAACGGTATAATCTTCAGTTATTTTGTCGCTCAACAATTCTTTTGCAATGGTATCGGCTTGTTTATTTGTGATATTTCCCGAAATTCTGTAAACGGCGACATAAGAAACATCGGTAATATCTTTTATACCGATTCCCGATATATCGGAAACGGTATGAAGTCCCTGAGGATCAACAAAACCTTTTTTCGTTTTAATTTCAATTTCAAATATCATTTTAAAAATTCCTACCTGTTATTTTTTCATAAGCTTCTATATATTTTGCTTTTGTTTTATTTACAACTTCTTCCGGAAGTACCGGAACAGGAGGTTGTTTATTCCACTTAATTTGTTCGAGGTAATCTCTTACAAACTGTTTGTCCAAACTGTCTTGAGATTTTCCCAAAACATATTTATCTTTTTCCCAAAATCTTGAAGAATCCGGTGTAAAAATTTCATCTATTAAAATAAGTTTTCCGTCGTATATACCGAATTCCAATTTTGTATCCGCTAAAATTATTCCTCTTGCCAAGCAATAATCACTTACTTTTTTATAAAGTGTTATGGACATTTCACTTATTTGTGCGGCTAAATCGTCTCCGATTAATTTTGCAGTTTGTTCGAAAGAAATATTTTCATCATGTTCACCGTCATCTGCTTTTGTTGACGGAGTAAATATCGGTTCCGGTAATTGTTGAGATTGCTGCAAGCCTGCCGGAAGTTTTATTCCGCATACTGTTTGACTTTTTTGATATTCTTTCCAACCGGAACCGGCAAGATAGCCTCTGACAATACATTCAATATCTATTCTTTTTGCTTTTTTTACTATCATGGCTCTGTCTCTTAAGAACTCGTATTGTTTAAGTTCTTCCGGGAATTCATCAAAATTTCCCGTAATAATGTGGTTAGGAATTATATTTTGAACGAAATCAAACCAAAACATCGATATTTTGTGTAAGATTTTCCCTTTGTCGGTAACTAAAGGTGACAATATGTAATCAAAAGCAGATATTCTGTCCGTAGCAACTATTAACAATTTATCTTCCTGATATTGATAAACATCTCTTACTTTACCCGAATGTAACAATTTACAACCTGAAAGTTCCGGTGCCGTAATCATTTGTAATATCTCCCTAATAAATATATATTTTTTTATTTTATCTTTTTTATATTACAAATTCAATCTTTTTTACTCTTGAACAGCTTTATCTTTTTTAGAAGACAGCGGTAAAGTAATGGTAAAAGTTGTTCCTGTTCCGTATTTTGATTCAAAAGAGATGTCCCCGTCATGCGCTTCAACTATCATTCTTCTTGCAACATAAGAACCTATACCCGAACCCGATTTACTCGATGGTTTGGTCGTAAAAAATGCGGAAAAAATCTTAGGTTTATTTTCCTGCTTTATACCTATACCGTTATCTTCTATTATTATTTGATACTTGTTTCTTTCAATAAAATATTTTAATGAAACTTTTATTTCCGGAACAAAAGGTTCTCTCTTATCAATATCATCGAATAACGGATTTTGTATATGTTGTTCTTTTTCCATAACAGCTTCAAAAGCATTATCTATACAGTTAAAGCATACTTCTTGTATTTGATATTTTATACCGTATATTTTATCATCATTCGGTATATCAAGGACTATAGGAACTTTTTCTCTGTGATGTTTTACCTGAACCAACATTACAGACGGTTCAATAATTTCTCTTAATGAAAATGTTTCTTTTTCGGTAACGGAACCTTTAGGTTTTGCAAAATTTAAAATTCCCGTTAAAATTGTATTTGTTTTCTTCACATTTTCGTTAATTGAATGAATAAGTTCGTTCATATTTTTTACCATTATATTTATATCGGAATGTTGCGTTATAAAATCTTTATGACCTTCGGAAAAATCTTGAACATCATAACTTAAAAGTTCCGCCGCCAAACCGAAACTGTTTAATCTGTTTCGTATTTGATGCGCCATACCGTCCGCCATACCACCGATTGAAGCAAGTTTATCGGCTTCGAATAATCTTTTCTGTTGCTTTTGAGATTTTTCCAAGAACATACAATTTTCTACGGCAAGTGCAGCCTGGTTCGACAATGTTCCGAAAATTTCAAGGTCTTTTTTCGAATATACGGTTTTGTTTTCTTTGTCACCCAAAATTAAAAAGCCGATTACTTCATCTCTGAAAATAGAGGGAACTATTACGGTTATATTTTTGGCTATTTTTAAGAATTCTCCCTTAAAATCATCCTGCAATTCCGAAAAGAAAAAAGGTTTTTTATAACTTTCCATAAAAGCAATTATTTTGTTGTCTTTACGGATTTCTTTTAAAACTTTACCGGTATTACTTTCTCCTCTAAAAGCCAAATTTTTGTAAATACCTTGTTCTTCATTAATTATAAACAAGCCCACAAATTTTATTTTTACGGATCTTTTTATTATTCTCACAATAAGTTGAGACAATTTTGATATATCGTATTCTTTTTCTATCATTCCTTTTGAAGCTTGCATTAACAACTGCTGATATTTTTCCTGTTCGGCAAGCAAAATAAGTTCCGCTTTTCTCTGCAAAAATCTAAAAGTAAGCGGTGCCAATGTTGAAAGGACAAACAGCAGGATGAAAGATATAAACCATTGTTTAGTATATAATCCGATGTATATAGGAATACCCAAAACAAAAATGTATAAAAAAACTAATATCGTTCCGTTTGTAATTACAAGTCTTATATCCATTAAATTATTTTTTATTGCATTCAATGCCATTATAAAGCTAAAGAAAATAACGACGATGTAACCGAAAGGATAAAAATTAATGGCAGGATATTTTATTATATAATCTCCGGAAGCAAATAAAGCTATGACAAAAGCCATCATTAAATATTTTATTTGTTCTCTTTTTACGATGTTGGTACTTTTCTTACGGAAATGTCTGAACAGAGTAAAAGTAGCAGCTAAAAATATTCCCACAAATTCAAGTAAAGCAATAAAATAAAATTTACCCGCAATAGGGTAATATCCCCAGAAATTAGTGCTTAATCCGCTGTACATATGCGGAGATGAAAAATTAATAAATATTACGGGAAGTGTTAACAAATAAAAAAACGGTGTGTATCTTTTTAAACCGCTGTTCAAAAACTCTACGGTAAAATGCAAAATACAGACCGGTGTGAGAATTACTCCTATAAAGCCTAACTTTGCAAAAAAGTAGGCTTGATCATAGTTTCCGACATTCCAATACATCAACGAAAAATTTATAAGCCATATAAACAACGATATGGACAAATAAAAATATACAAGATTAAGCTTATTTTTTCTGTTCTTAAAAAGAACAAACAAGCCCAATATTAAAATGAAAGCTGCAACAATTGTCGGACCTAATGCATAATAATTCATAAATTACCTTGTTAAACTTATTCCCTGTAAATGCGTAGTTTTTTGAACCAAATAACTTGCTTCGCCGTACGGACCGCCGGTTTTACCGACTCCGCCCTGTCCCGGTAAATATAAAGAAAACGCAACATGTCTTGAATTTATTCTAAACAATGCGCAATTATCGATATGTTTCATAAATTGTCTTGTATAGTATGCTGATTTTACCCATGCGGATGCTCTTAAACCATACTCGTTTTTCTGTGCTATTTCCAACATTTTGTCGAATATTTCTTTATCGGCTTCTTTTTTTGTTTTTTTAGATGATTTTACTTTTATTATCGGTATTACCGGGAAAAAATTTTCTTCTCTTACAAGTTTCATATTAAACATTTCCGGATTATCCGTTTCTATTTCGACGAGTGTAGGTTGAAAATACAGTCCTCTGTCGTTAGGTGTTCCGGTATGATCAACTTTTTTACCGCCGCACAACAATCTTCCGCCTTTATATAAAGCATCTTCAAGAAATTCCTGACATTCCTTCATTTTAACTACGGGAGTAAAATAAGTTTTTTCACTTGACGGAAGTCCGAATTCAAGTTCGGAAATTTTTTTCAAATATAAATTTTTAAAATCGTCATAAACTCTTTCATGAACTATAATATTTTTCGGCAACATACAAATTTGTGTAGAACCCAAAAAAGCATCCAATGCGGAATTTGCAGCTCCTTCAATATCGCAACCGTCCCAAACGAACATATTGTCATTTCCGGACAATTCAAGAATTGCCTTTTTATTGTAATTGTGAGCTCTTTTGGATATCTCAAGACCGTTTTCACTTTCACCGAAGAAAAATATATCGTTAACTTTAGGATTTTCAAGCCATTCATCCATAATTATTTTTGAATTTCCTATAACTATATTCATTAACCCATCCGGAGCACCGTTATCTTTTAATGCCTTTCCCACAATATTTTTCCAAACAAATATAGTCGCTACCGGAGCTTTCAACGGTGCTTTTACGATTATTGCATTTCCCGCCAAAAAACAATATGCTGCGGAAAGAGAATTACTTGCGGCAGCATTTTTCGGAGGAACAAGAACAACAACACCATCCGCCTTTCTAACCAAATAAACTTTTTCCCTTCCTATTGTTCCTGCTTCTTCCCATACACTATGTTTAAACATATCCAAAGTGGTTTTACAAAAAGCTCTTTCCATGGCTTCATATTCCCACTGAGAAAGTTTCTTAGGATGACCTTCTATAGCCAACAACTTAATAATTTTATCTTTATTTGTCACCAAATTTTTATGAACATCACACAAAATTTTTCTTCTTTTCGCTACGGGCATATCTCTCATTATTTTGCTTGCTTTGTATGCGGCTTCTATTGCTTTTTTATTTAACTCATTATCTCCCACACAATATTTTGCATAAACATATTTATCGGCATCTTCGGGGGTTTCGCCTTTCTTTAATTTAGTAATAACCTGATAAGTTTTTTTAAAATCTAAAATAGTTTGATCGGAATAAGGAAAATATTCGTATTTCCCGGTATCTACATCTTTTCCGTCAACAAATAAAGAAAATTGTTCCATAAAACTTTTTCCCCCATTTTATTTATTTTTTGATTTTAATTTCCAATTAAGATATGCCGAAATAAAAGAATCTATATCTCCATCCATAACCTTATCTACCTGAGAAGTTTCGTAGTCGGTTCTATGATCTTTTACAAGTTGATACGGCATCAACACATAAGACCTTATTTGGCTGCCCCATGCAATAAGACCTTTTTCGTCGTAATGTTTTTCATAAGATTCTCTTAATTTTTCCTGTTCGAATTCATAAAGTTTTGCTTTTAACAATTTCATAGCTGTTGCTTTATTTTTTATTTGAGATCTTTCTGTTTGAGATTGAACAACAATATTAGTGGGTAAATGTGTAATTCTAACTGCGGAGTCGGTAGTATTGACATGTTGTCCGCCCGCTCCCGTAGAACGATAAGTATCTATTCTTAAATCTTTTTCGTCAATAACAATATCTATATCGTCATCAACTTCCGGTATAACATCTACACTTGCAAAAGAAGTATGTCTTCTTTTGTTTGCATCAAACGGTGAAATTCTTACCAATCTGTGAACACCTATTTCAGCCTGCAACAAACCGTAAGCATATTTGCCGCCTACGATAAATGTTATACTTTTTATACCTGCTTCATCTCCGTCTAAAATATCTATTGTATCGAAAGAAAAGCCTTTGTTTTCCGCCCATCTGGAATACATTCTTACAAGCATTTGTGCCCAATCGCAAGATTCCGTTCCGCCGGCACCGGCATGAATTGAAACAATGGCATTGTTCATATCGTGTTTACCGGAAAGTTTTGTTTTTATTTCTACAGCTTCAAAATCTTTTACAAGTTTTTCCTTATCTTGTTCAAGCTCTTTTGATAAAGATTCGTCTTGTTCCTGCTGTAAAAGCTCATCTATCTCGAGCAAATTATTTATTCTTGAATTTAAATCCTGCCAAGAATTTACGGTTTCTTTCAAACCGTCGAGTTTTGACATTGTTTTTTTCGCATTGTTTTGGTCATTCCAAAAATCGGCTGCGGAAATTTGTTTATCGAGTTTTTCTATCTCTTTGATTTTGCTGTCTATATCAAAGAGACCTCCTTAAATTTACTATTTTGTCTTTTAATTCGTTTAACATAAGCTTTCCTTTATATTATAAAAACTATAACTATTATAAACATTGTAAAAAACATACACATATAACAAAAAATGTTACCTATTTTATCATAAACGGTTATAACATTGTTTTGATATGCATCGGTAATAAAAGTTTCCGCTTTGTTTATAGATGTAATTTTCGTTATATTACCCGCAGAATCTATAACGGAAGAAATTCCCGTATTTGCGGATACTATAACATTTTTTCTGTTTTCTATTGCCCTGAAAACATTCATTACAAAATGTTGATAAGGTGCATAGGAATCCAAAAACCATGCATCATTAGTATGATTTGTTAAAATTTTTGCTCCGTTTAAAACAACTTTTCTTGATAAGTCCGGGAAAAAGTTTTCGGAACAAATTGTTGCACCTATATTCATACCTTTATATTTTAGTACATTCATATATTTTCCTTTAGAAAAATCTCCCAAAGTGTTTAATATACCGAAATATTTTGACAAAAGAGATTTAAACGGAATATATTCACCAAAGATAACCAAATGGTTTTTGTCGTGTTTACTCAAATTTTTATTTTTCCCCGTTATTGCAAAAACGGAATTATATATTCTGTCTTCGGCATCATAACTTGCTCCGCCGAACAAATTCAGTTTCGAATATTTTGAAACCGCTTCCACAAAATCAATAATCTCGCCTTCGTATTGTAAATAACCGGGAAGAACGGTTTCCGGATAAACAGCTAAATCCAAATCTTGATTCTCAAAATTTGCTGCAAGTTTTTCGATGGATGCAAGATTTTCTTTTACAAATTTTTCATCCCATTTTTTGTACTGGTCTATATTAGGTTGAACAACACCGACTTTTAACTTGTCACCGAAAGGATTGGAATAAGAATGTATTTTTATATGCCCGTATGTTCCCGCGACGATAAAAATACCTATTGCATATAAGAAAAATAATTTTCCTCTCGAATCTTGAAGCCAATAATAAAGTAACATATTGATAAAAACTATAACAAAAGAAAGTCCGTAAACACCGAATATATCCGCAAACTGAATTATGTGAGAGAAAGAAGTTTGACTATATCCCAATAAATTCCAACCGAAACCCGTAAGTAAATAAGTTCTTACATATTCCAAAACAACCCACGAACTTGCAGCATACAAAGACGAAACTATCGGATGAAAATGTCTTCTTGAAAAGCTTAACATTCCCATCCAAACCGCAAAATATAATGATAAATATGCCCACAATAAAGAAGAAGCTATTAAAGCTTGTGTAATGTTTGTATTGAATTTAAGGAAAGGGAACATCCAAAACAAAGAAATTGCATAACAAGTAAAACCGAAAATAAAACCATAGACCAAAGAATTTTTAACACAATTTCTTAATGCCGTATATACAGCCGGGATAAACGCTATCCATGCCAAATAAAAAGCATTTATCTTAGGAAAAGATATTGCTAAAAGACAACCAGATAATATAGCCAAGAAAAAATATTTTGCTTTAAACTTTTTCACCTATAATCCGATTACTTATTTTATTTATTTGCTCCGCAACATTTTTTATATTTTTTACCGCTGCCGCAAGGACAAGGATCGTTTCTTCCTATCTTTTTTATGTCCTTTGCGGAAACTTGTTTCTTATCGTTTTTGTTATTGCTGTTACCGGCATTATTTTTTGTAGGATCAACATTTCTGTTTTCTTGTCCGGACGGCATAGGTCTTGCCGTAACATTAACTTGAACTTTGAAAACATATTCGATAGTCGTTTCTCTTATTCTTTTCATCATATTATCAAAAAGCATAAACGATTCTTTTTGATATTCTATTTTAGGATCTTTTTGAGCATAAGCTCTGTATCCTATACCTTTTTTAAGTTGGTCGAGTTCATATAAATTATCTTTCCAGGCAACATCTATCATTTGCAAAAGAACCATTCTTTCTATACGGCTTAAAAGTTCTTTACCTAAAGTTTCTTTCCTTTTTTCGTAAGCTTCCTGTATTTTATCGAGCAAGATTGTTTTTAATGCATCTCTGGTAAGATAACTTAACTCTTCTTTATTTGCAACTTCAAAATTTATTCCGAAAGATCTCGACATCCAAGCATGAAAATGAGGCCATTCCCATTGTTCCGGATAAGTTTTTGCAGGAGCCCATTGTTCTATTTTTTCTTCTACGGATTCAAGCCACATATCTTGTATAGTTGCAGAAACATCTTCTCCTTCGAGAATTTCGTTTCTCAAACGATAAACCGCTTCTCTTTGTTTATTCATAACATTATCGTAATCGATAAGTTGTTTTCTTATATCGAAATCTCTGCCTTCAACTTTTCTTTGCGCATTTTCAACGGCTTTTGATATCCAAGGATGTTCTATCGCTTCACCTTCTTTAAGACCGAGTTTTTGCATAACAATTGCCATTCTGTCTGAACCGAATAATCTCATAAGTTCATCTTGCATGGATAAATAAAATCTTGATGCACCGGGATCTCCCTGACGGCCGGCTCTACCTCTTAACTGGTTATCGATTCTTCTTGATTCGTGTCTTTCCGTACCTATAATATAAAGACCGCCGACCTCTCTAACAAATTTTCCGTTTTCTTCATCACCCGCACCAAGCACGATATCGGTACCTCTACCGGCCATGTTGGTTGCAATTGTTACCGCACTTTTTGCACCGGCTTGAGCAATGATTTGAGCTTCCAATTCATGATATTTTGCATTCAAAACATTGTGAGGAATACCTTTTTTTCTTAACATATCGGAAATCAATTCCGATTTTTCGATTGATCTTGTACCTACGAGAACAGGTTGACCTTTTCTCCAACATTGTTCAATATCCTGTATAATCGCATTGTATTTTTCTTTTTCCGTTCTGTAAATTACATCAGGATAATCTTTTCTTATCATCGGATTGTTTGTAGGAACTTCAACAACATCGAGTTTATATATTTCCCAAAATTCGCTTGCTTCGGTAAGTGCCGTACCTGTCATACCTGCTATTTTGTTATACATTCTGAAAAAGTTCTGGAAAGTTATTGTTGCAAGTGTTTGGTTTTCCTGTTCGATTTTTAAATTTTCTTTTGCTTCGATTGCCTGATGAAGACCATCCGACCATCTTCTTCCCGGCATAAGTCTTCCCGTAAATTCATCAACGATAATAACTTCACCGTCTTTTACCACATAAGCAACATCTCTTTTATAAAGTTCATGAGCTCTTATTGCTTGTGTTATATGGTGAACCCATTCCGCCTGCATATCATCATAAATATTTTTTACACCTAAAAATCTTTCCGCTTTTTGCACACCTTGTTCGGTTAAAACCACCGTATGATTTTTTTCATCAACTAAATAATCGTATCCTTTAGATAAATCTATACCTTCATATTTTGCTTTTATTTCTTCATTTTCGGTTATGTGTCTTCCTTTAAGCATAGGAACGATTCTGTTTGCCACATAATATTTATCTGTAGACTCTTCACCCGGACCTGAAATAATCAACGGAGTTCTTGCTTCATCTATTAAAATCGAATCGACCTCATCCACGATGGCATAGTTTAATTCTCTTAATACTCTTTGTTCCTTGGAAATTTTCATATTATCTCTAAGATAATCGAAACCAAGCTCGTTGTTTGTTACATAAGTAATATCGCAAGCATAAGCTTTTCTTCTTTCTTCATCCGTTGTATCGTGACAAATGTTTCCAACCGTCATACCGAGCGCATTATAAACAGGCTCCATCCATTCTTTATCTCTTTTTGCAAGATAATCGTTAACCGTAACAACATGAACACCTTTTCCCGTTAAAGAATTTAAGTATACCGGCAATGTTGCAACAAGTGTTTTACCTTCACCGGTTTTCATTTCGGCTATTTTACCTTGATGTAAAATGTAACCACCTATCATTTGAACATCAAAATGTCTAAGCCCGATAGTTCTTTTTGATGCTTCTCTTACACAAGCAAAAGCTTCGGGTAAAATGCTGTCCAGTTTTTCCCCGTTGTTAAGTCTTTCTTTAAATTCCAATGATTTTGCTTTTAATTCTTCATCGGATAACTTTTGTATTTCAGGTTCCAATGCATTTATTTTGTTTACGACAGGTCTTATTTTTTTGATATCTCTTTCATTTTGTGAGCCGAATATTGCGGCAAATATTTCTTTAATCATGGTAATTCCTTTTAAAAATTTATTGATATATCCCTTAGATTTTATCTTTTTTATACCTAAATTTCAATATAAAATCCATATTGTTTTTATTGTATTTGTTATTTCAAAAATATATCATATAAATATGAATAATAAATTAATTGTTGATTGTGTTAAAGAAAATATAGATACCATTTGTGAAATAGATAAAACCGGTTCCAACTACAATTGGACTAAAAATATGTTTTTGGAAGAACTTGAAAACAAGAATTCTTTCTTTAAAGTTTTATATGCGGATAACAAAATTGTAGGATACATTATATACCATATTATTATTGATGAAGCAGAAATATTAAATATAGTAATTGATAACAATTTTAAAAGACAAAATTTAGGGAAATATCTTCTGGAACAAACATTGGAAGATATTTCCAAACAAAATGTAAAAAAGATTTTTCTTGAAGTCGGTGAAAAAAACATTCCGGCAATAAACTTGTATTTAAAATGCGGTTTTGAACAATATAATAAGAGAAACAATTATTATAAGAACGGTGAAAATGCGATACTGATGAAAAAACAGCTTATAGGGTGAACACGAATTGTTTTACAATTCGTTGGTGAAAGGCTTAAAGGTTTAAACGGCAATTAGTAATGTTTTAAAAACAAACAATTTATAGCTATATCGTCAATTATTTCTTTAAACTCTTCACCCATTCACCTTTTCACCAAGTTTTGCAAAGCAAAATTTATAGGATTGACTTTTGGTATTAAAAATAATACAATACTCAAATATTATTTATAGTTTGTTTTTGTAATGGCAACGTAGCTCAGGGGTAGAGCAGAGGACTCATAAGCCTTTGGTCGGTGGTTCAATTCCACCCGTTGCCAGTTATTTTTTTGTATAAGGAATTTATATGAAAGTTTTGCTTACAGGGGCTACGGGGTTTGTAGGAAGCCATATAGTAGAAGAACTTATTTCCAACAATCATACGATTATTGCATTAGCAAGAAAAAGTTCAAACTTAAAATGGATTAAAGATTATCCTATTCAATATGAATATTGTTCATTAAACGATGAAGAGCAATTATCAAAATTGCTATCTGCGGTTGATGTTGTCGTTCATTGCGCCGGCGTTGTAAGGGCATTAAATTGGGACGGTTATTATAACACAAATGTCACAGGAACAAAAAACATTGTTCAAGCTGCAATAAAAAATAAAAGCAATATCAAAAAATTTGTTTATATATCGTCTCAAGCGGCAATGGGACCAAGTAATGATGAAAAGCCTAAGCTTTTAACGGAAAAGGAAAATCCGGTATCAAACTACGGCAAAAGTAAACTATTGGCAGAACAAGAAGTGAAGAAATTGGAAGGAATTGTTCCTTACACTATTATAAGACCGGCATCCGTTTACGGACCGAGAGACAAAGATATTTTTATTTTCTTTAATTTGGTTAAACATCATTTAAAACCAAATACCCACACAAAAAGATTTATTCAGTTGGTTTTTGTAAAAGATATAGCAAAAGTGATTTCTATTACATTAAACAACGAAAACACCAACAACAAAACATATTACTTATGTGACGGTAATATTTATACATGGAAAGATGTTGCAACAACCATTGCAAAAGCAAACAACATAAAAACAATGCCTATTATATTATTTGATTTCATTTTTAAAACCGTTGCAAGTTTTTATGAAGCGGTTGCAAAAATCACAAAAAAACCGCAAGTTTTAAGTAAAGAAAAAATTGTTGAAATGCTTCAAACTTATTGGACAGCGGATAATTCAAATATATTAAAAGATACGGATTTTGAGTTTACAAAGCTTGAAAATGGTGCAAAAATAACATACAATTGGTATTTAAGTAACAGATATTTTTAATATAAATTCTACTGTGGAGTGTTTTATGTCTAACGATATTTTTGAAAAATGTATTAAGTTTACTGCAGCAAGAGATTTACAAGCGGCAGGAATGTATCCATATTTTAAAAGAGTTGAAACCGTTCAAAGCCCTGTAGTTAAAATTGACGGTAAAGAAAAAATCGTTTTATGTTCCAACAACTATTTGGGACTTGCAGATCATCCGAAAGTTATAGAAGGTGCCGTTGCAGCGGCAAAACAATACGGAACATCCTGCACAGGTTCAAGATTTGTAAACGGAACAAACGATTTGCATGAAAAAGTTGAAAGAAAATTCGCAAAGTTCGTAGGAAAAGAAGCGGCAATACTTTTTACAACAGGACACCATTCAAATTTAGGTGCGATTTCTTCTTTAGTGGGTAAAGGTGAATTTGTTATTACGGATAAGTTGGATCATGCTTCAATTATAGACGGTTGCAGACTTTCTTTCGGCGGTGAAATGTTAAGATTCAGACACAATGATATGGCTGATTTGGAAAGACAGTTGGCAAAAGTTCAATCAAAAGGAACTTCCGCTTTAATAGTTGTTGACGGAATATTCAGTATGGAAGGAGACATAGCAAAGTTTCCGGAAATATCCGCACTTGCAAAAAAATACGGTGCAAGAGTTTATGTAGATGAAGCACATTCTCTCGGAGTTCTCGGTAAAAACGGTAAAGGAACCGGAGAACATTTTAATATGGAACCTGAAGTTGATGTTTTAATGGCAACAGCTTCAAAATCTCTTGCTTCAATCGGCGGATTTATTGCAAGCAGAAGCGAAGTTATTAATTATATTAAACATACCGCAAGATCATTAATATTTACTGCAGCATTACCGCCGGCTTGTGTAGGTGCAATAGATGTTGCTTTGGATATTTTACAAGATGAACCTGAAAGAAGAGCAAAACTTTGGGAAAACACAAATAAAATGAAAGAAGGTTTCCAATCTTTAGGATTTGATACAAGAACATCCGAATCTCCGATTATTCCTATAACCGTAGGTGAAGATATGAAAGCTTTCCAAATGTGTGCAATGTTATTTGAAGAAGGTATTTTTGCATCACCTATAGTCAGCCCTGCAGTTCCGGAAGGTCAAGCCATAATAAGAACAAGTTATATGGCAACACATACCGACGAACAACTTGAAATTATTCTTGATAAATTCGAAAAAGTTTCCAAGCAACTCGGTATAATTCCGGGCGGAAATACAAGAAGCAGATCTAAAAAGAAATCTTCATATAATATAAACAATAACAGATGGAATTTTTCTTTTTCAAACAACAAATTTGCTGCCGCAACAAAAAGATGGTTTAAAAATTTGTGGTCTAACAAGTAAAATGTTTACCGTAAAGAAAATAGATTTTAAGCAAATTAATGACTTTATAAAATTACCTTATAAAATTTATAAAGGTAATCCTTATTGGATACCGCAATTGGATTCGGAAAACAAAAAATTGTTGTCCGAAAAAAATCCTTATTGGAAACATGCAAAAAAGCAACTGTTTTTAGCTTACGACGATAAAAATAATATTGTAGGAAGAATTGCCGGTATTATTGATTATAACTATATAGAATTTCAAGAAACGGAAATAGGATATTTCGGTTTCTTTGAATGTATAGATAATGTTGAGGTTGCAAAACTATTATTTGATTCCGTTAAACAATGGTTAGCGGAAAACAAATTGAATAAAATGATGGGACCGATGAACCCATCGACAAATGATGAAGTGGGCTTTTTATATGAAGGCTTTGACAGTGATCCTAAAATATTGATGCCTTACACCCATAAATATTATTTAGATTTGGCAGAAAAATGCGGCCTAAAAAAAATAAAAGAACTTTATGCCTATAACATCCCGGTAGCTTTAGACGACAGAATGCCAAGACTTAACAAAGCATTGAGAATAGTTCAAAAAAGAAATCCGAACATAACAATAAAAACTTTTGACAAAAATAATTTCAAAAAAACACTTGAAGATATTATCGAAGTATATAATTCCGCCTGGGAAAAGAATTGGGGTTTTGTTCCTTGGACAAGAGAAGAGTTTGAATCTATAGCAGACGATATTGTAAATTTGGCAGATCCAAACATTGTGATGCTTGCCTGTGACGGAGATAAAACCATAGGAATGCTTATAGCTATTCCCGATTACAACTATGTATTTAAAAAAATGTACGGAAAATTGTTCCCGTTCGGAATTTTTAAATTTTTATATTATAAGAGAAAAGTTAAAGATTTAAGACTTATGATTATGGGTGTAAAAAAAGAATACAGACATAAAGGTATTGAAGCTTATATGTCGTTGGAAGCTCTTATAAATTCCGTTAAAGGCGGATACCAAGAATGTGAACTTTCCTGGATTTTGGAAGATAATGTGATGACACAAAGAACCGCGGAAATGATGGGCGGATCCATATACAAAAAATATGCAGTTTACGGAAATTAAAACAATGAAAAAGATTTTGGTGACGGGCGGTGCGGGGTTTATCGGAAGTAATTTCGTAAGATACATGTTAAATAAATATCAAGATTATAAAATAGTTAATCTTGATTTGTTAACTTATGCAGGAAACATAAAAAGTTTGGATGATGTAAAAGATAATCCGAATTATTTGTTTGTAAAAGGCGATATTGCCGATAATAAATTAGTTGATAAAATTGTTTCCGATAACAAAATAGATGTAATAATAAATTTTGCTGCGGAATCTCATGTTGACAGAAGTATAACCAATCCTGATATATTCGTAAAAACGAATGTTTTGGGAACACAAAATCTTTTGGAAGTTGCAAAAAAATATAAAATAGAAAAATTTTTCCAAATATCTACCGATGAAGTTTACGGTTCACTCGGTAAAACGGGATTTTTTACGGAAAAGACTCCCCTCTCTCCGAACAGTCCGTATTCGGCAAGTAAAGCAAGTGCCGATTTGTTGGTTATGGCTTATCATCATACTTTCGGACTTAATGTTAACATTACAAGATGTTCAAACAACTACGGTCCTTATCAGTTCCCGGAAAAATTAATTCCGTTATTTATTACAAATGCTCTCGATAATAAACAAGTACCGTTATACGGTGACGGATTAAACATTAGAGATTGGCTTTTTGTAGAAGATCACTGTTCCGCTATAGATACCGTGTTGCATAAAGGTAAAAACGGTGAAATTTATAATGTCGGCGGAAATAACGAAAAAACCAACAAATATATTACGGATACAATTTTAAAATATTTAGGAAAAGATAACTCTTTAATAAAATATGTTGCCGACAGATTAGGGCACGACAGAAGGTATGCTATCGATGCAACAAAGATAAAAGAAGAATTAGGTTGGCAACCTCAATATAAGTTTGAACAAGCAATAGAAAAGACAATAGAGTGGTATTTGAACAATAAAGATTGGTGGGAAAAATTGCGAAAGCAAATTTGAGGTATGGATGTATAGAAGTATGGATGCATAGGAACGTCGAACTGAAACGACGAGATCCCGTATCAAGTGCGGGATGACAAATAATGCGGCTTATAGTTTATGGTTTAACAATTTTATACAGGAGAAGGAAATGAAAAAAGATACGGGGATGATATTAGGTATAGCAGCAATCATAATAATAGCTTTTATAGCTATGTCGAGTTTTTTTATAGTTGAAGTGGGTTTTGTGGGAGTAAGAATAAATGTTCTCACCGGTGAAACAAAAAGTTTTTCTCAAGGAACATACCCGAAATTACCTTTTGTTCATCAAGTAGTGAACTATGATGTAAAAACACAAAAACAAGAAATAGAAGCGGATTCCGCATCAAAAGATTTACAGACTGTCAGAGCAAGAATAGTTGTAAATTTCAGACCTGTTTACGAAAAAGTTAACGACATTCATATAAAAATCGGTAAAGACTATTTTGTAAAAGTTATATATCCTGCAATACAGGAAGTTTCAAAAACCGCAATTTCAAAATTGCCTGTTGAAAACATTATCGTGGAAAGAGAAAATTTAAGAGCAGCTATTGAAGAAAACTTAAGAAAGAAAATTGAAGAATATAACATAATAATAGAAAACGTAAATATCGTTGATATACAATTTACCGCGGAATTTAACAGAGTTGTTGAAGAAAAACAGATAGAAGAGCAAAAAGTTAAAAAGATACAATATCAAAGAATGCAGGCTGAAGAAGAAAAGAAAAGAGTTATTTTACTTGCTGAAGCCGAAGCTCAAAAACAAAAATTACTCAGGGATTCTTCAAACCAAACAGTTATCAATTTGAAATGGATAGAAAAATGGGACGGTCATTTACCTAAATATATGTTGGGCGACAAATCCAACTCAATGATAATGTTGAGTGATAAAGACTAATTTTTATTTAATAAATCCAAGGCTTGTTTTATTGCTTTAGTCGCAAAATATCCGGAGCATAAAAGAGGTTTTATTTTCTTTACATTCTCTGTAAGGATATTATAATCATCTGCATTCATATTATTTATAATATCTTCTGCTTCTTGTAAATTTTCAACACATATACCGACATTATATTTTTTTACAAATTCCGCTTGTGCGGCAGATTTCCAAATAATTACGGGAATACCGCAAGATAAATATAAAGAAAGTTTATGCGGATTGTTATATTTTAAGTATTGTCCGAAATATCCGGAACAAGAATCTATACTATCTCCGTCCCAAACTAACCAAAAACCTCTGTCTAACTTTTTGGAAATTTCATCCGATTTAAAAGAACCGTGATATTTAATATTTTCGGAATTTAATAATCCGTTGTTAAAGTTAGCTCCGTATAAATTTATTTTTATATTTTTTAATCTATTCAATTGAGCTACAAATCCGCTTTTGATAGCATCCAAATTTCCCGCAAAAGATATTGATCTTTCAAATTTAACCGCATTATCATTTTTTTGCAAATAATCAAATGACTCAATATTTATAAGTTTCTTTTCCGGTATTCCTTTATCAACAAAATACTTAAACATTATATTATTATGAACTATTAAAATATCGGATATTTCCAACATTGTTTCAAATTCTTGTTTATAGTAAAAAAAATCATTATTATAATAGTAATGTCTAAGTTCTTCTATATCTATAATAACACTTATAAATTTAACATTTTTTTTATATTTTAATTTTCTTAAAATTCTATTATTTGTAACATGTAACGGATGTTGTAACAAAACAACAGAATTATTTTTTATTTTATTATAACTTTTATACCAATCGTATTGATATTTTAATCTTTTTTTTAAACTTTCGAATTTATTTTTAGTCGAAGTTATCCATGTAATATATATAGGCTCAAACTTAAGTCCTTTTGCCAAATAATATATATCATATATAACTTTACCGAGTGCATAATTATAGGAAACCCCAGTTCTCTCTACAATTTGAAATAAATCCATTTTCCCGTCCATTTGTTTATAAATTATTTGTTGTATATTAATTTAAAATTTCTACACAATTTGCCGATTATAGCATAATTTATATTTAACCTTAAACAAATACAAAACAGCAATAATCTTATTTTAAGAATTATATTTAAATTTTTTGCAGAACAATTTTTCTTAAAATCCGTATTGTAATATGCAGTTCTGAATTTATTGAAATAAAATTTTAGTTCCGATAATTTTAAATTTAATACTTCCAATTTTGATGCCGTTAATATGGAAATATATTGATAATATATTCTCTTACACTCATTATATCTGTTTTCAAAAATTAATCTTTCTTTTAATTTTTCAAACAATTTAAAATAATTGAATTTTTTATTTATTGCCTGCATTAAAGAATATTCCCTGTTAATTCTATAATAATAAATTTTATCATCAATAAACTTTATATTTTCCGTTTTTAAAAGTACATAGAAAAAAAACAAATTATCCTCACTTTCTTTCAGTTCAAAAAATATATTGTTATCAAGCAAAAAAGATTTTTTATAAATTTTTAGCCATACGGGTATAATAAAACAGTTTCTTTTTGGAATTAAGAGACAATCTTTGTTCTTTATTTTTTGTCTATTTAATTTATCAGCTGAAACGAATTTATGATCTATTATTTTTTTTTGAATATTATTATAAATGTAAGCCGCGGCACAAACAACATCCAAACTATTACTTTCAATCTCATTATATAAAACTTCAACATAGTTATTTGCTATCCAATCATCCGAATCTACAAAAGTTATATATTTACCTTTTGCGACTTTCATTCCTTCGTTTCTTGCAAAACCAAGACCGACATTTTGTTTTAAATCAACCAAAACTATTCTTTCGTCTTTTCGTTGATATTCTTTTATTATTTCCAAAGAATTATCAGGTGAACAATCGTTAACGATAATTATTTCAATATCTTTAAATGTTTGATTACAAACACTATCAAGGCACTGCCTTAAATACTGTTCTACATTATATACCGGAATGATTATTGATACTTTTGGATTATTTTGTTTCATCTTTTTGTAAAAAGTCTTATCGGATTGAATTTACTGTGTATCAGACCTATATAACAATAATTAAAATTACATTTTAGACAAATTTTAAAAACAAACAATCTTATTTTATTACGAATTTTTAAATTAGAAAAACTGACAACATATTTTTTATCATAAAACATCTCTCTGAATTTAAAAAAGCCTCTTGTTAAATCCTTAAAAGGCAATTTAGGATTGTCTAATATTATAGCCATATCCAATGATATAAATGTATAAAATTCAGGGATGTACTCCTTAAAAATATTATTATCATTTAACTTTTTAATTTTACCATAGCTTAGTATTTTGTTATCAATTATATAATTGTTTGTTATGCTGTTTCCCCTGTTAACTCTATAATAATAAAGTCTGTCTTTAATAAATAATACGCCCGAAGACTTTACAATTAACTCATACAAAAACAATGTATCTTCAAATTTAGTAACTTTAAAATATATATCATTAGAAAATAAAAAATCTTTTTCATAAATAGTAGTCCATGCTCTGCAAAATGATAAATTTTGAATTAATTGTTTTTTATAAGATATACTGTTTATTACAGTATCATACACATTGCTATATGCTATCCCTTTTGTAACTTCACGTGATATATTGTTGTAATACCAGTATTCAGAACACACAAAAACACTATTACTTTTTCTTATTGTATTATATAAAACTTCAACATAGTTATTTGCTATCCAATCATCCGAATCTACAAAAGTTATATATTTACCTTTTGCGACTTTCATTCCTTCGTTTCTTGCAAATCCAAGACCGACATTTTGTTTTAAATCAACCAAAACTATTCTTTCGTCTTTTCGTTGATATTCTTTTATTATTTCCAAAGAATTATCAGGTGAACAATCGTTAACGATAATTATTTCAATATCTTTAAATGTTTGATTAATGACACTGTCAAGGCACTGCCTTAAATACTGTTCTACATTATATACAGGAATAATTACCGATACTTGAATCTTGTTCATTTTTATCTTCCAATTAAACTCTTTAATATTTTTTTTGTTTTTTTATAATATGTGATAAAAAACGATATAGTTACTATGTTAATATTAAATCTTAAAACATATTGAAATATTTTCACTTTAATAAAGTTTTTTAAAGTATTCGGATAATAAAATTCTATTTTTTTATCATTTAAATATTGCTCTTTAAATTTCGTATATAAACTGTTAAAAAATTTTGAATTTCTCCATGCAAAATCTAAAAATCTGTTCATAATAAAAAAATCTAAAACAGAATCAAAATATTTTTTATTATTATCATCATTGTAAATTAAATCTTTTAAAGCATAAAACAAATTCATATTATTTAGAAACTCACTATGTTGATTTGTCATAATAGAACCTTTTCTATTTACTCTATAATAATATATTTTGTTGTTTATAAACATAAATTTATTTGTTTTCAATATAATTTCCCACACAAAAAGAGTATCTTCAAATTTATTTATCTTAAAAGTAATATCATTATCATTTAAGAATTGCAATTTATATATTTTTCTTGCATAATGTATATGTTCACAACATAATAACTTTTGTTTTATATCTATTGTAGAAATGTTAATATTATAAAAATCTTTCGGATGTTTGCTTTTAAAAATTTTTTGTTTAATATCATCATATTCATAGAAATCCGGAGATATCACATCATACTTATATTTTTCTATTGTCTTATACAACACTTCCACATAATCTTCTGTTATCCAATCATCCGAATCCACAAAAGTTATATATTTACCTTTTGCGACTTTCATTCCTTCGTTTCTTGCAAA